>JANWXA010000085.1:0-6236 GCA_025055465.1 Candidatus Kapaibacterium sp. | reverse complement strand
CAATAGGTAGGATGCGTTGGCGGTACGTCTCCCGCGAAGAGGCTGAAGCAAAGAGCAAGAAACTAACAGCAGCAATGTTGGTATTGTCTACCTCCGGGGTCCCGACCCGAACCCCTACTGTGAGAGTTATCCGTGGATTGTCTGCCGACTCCACTATCTCTCCCAGTACCGCCTGTGCTACCAGTGCGGCCCGATACTGCAGGCGATACTCCACGAAATATGGTGCTGGCGCTCCCTCCAGCCGCAAAAGTTCAGATGCCCGTTCGAGCTCGCGCTCCATTGCCCGGAAGAGGTTTTCCGTCCGCGGCGGATTCCACGTTTGTCCTGCGCAGACGTTCCCCAGTAGCCATATCCCAAGTACGAGGCGGCGCATGCTATTTCACAGGGCCGGTTGGACAGACGGTGGTGGCAATATCGGCGGGCGTTCGTCGGACTTTGCTTTCTTCTGGACCTCGATCCGGCTCACCAGCAAGCTGGGTGAACTGGATGACACTGGCACACTGCCTGACTCTGCCCCACAGATCCCGTTGAAGATTCCTACGTCGGATCCCGCTGCCACGATATGGGCGAAAGTCATTAGGGGCGTGCCGATCAAATCTATCCCACGAACTAACTCATCGGGGCGCTCATCTGCATAGACCTTATAGACCACCAGAGGCATAACATTGAAAGCGTTGGGAATCGTGCGGGCAGTAAAGGTGAATCCTCCCTCCACCACGTCGAAAAGCAACCCAAACTCTTTCCCCTGTCGGCGACATTCTTCACGCAGAAGCAGACGGAGTTGGCCGGGCGACACGGTTTCACGGGCCAACACCAGGAGATTGGACTGGCGTGCCACTGAGCTCAGGCCCGACTGACGGCGTCCATGGCCATTAGATTGGGAAAAGCCCGGAACTGGGGTACGGTTGAGTATGAATCCCCGCAATATGCCCCGCTCCACAACCAGAACGCGCTGCCCTGGCACTCCCTCGTCGTCGTACGGATAACTGCCCGCCAGCGGGATTCCATCCCGGTAGCGCTGTGTCGGATCAAATACGACGTCCAGAAAAGATGGGAGAATCTGCTTCCCCAGAAGGTCGCGCAACATCTGGGCTGAGCCCGGATCCTTTTGCCGATGTCCCTCTACGCGGTGCCCCAGGATCTCGTGGAAAAAAACCCCAGCAGCCTCTCCGCTGAGAATGGCCGGGCCGGAGTATGTCTCCAGAACCGCCGCTTCTCGAAGACGGCGTAGTAGCTCTATCATCCGCACGATATCCTTCTGAATTCGCTCCAGAGAGGGGAGCTCTTCAAACTGGAAGGCAAAGTATGTGCGATATAATGGCAGTTCCATACCATCATCTGCCCGTGTTTGTGCGGAAATGCTCAGGAAGATAGCCTGCTCTGACCACGCCAGCTCTGTCCCTTCGGTGTTGAGGAGGAATTTCTGCACAGAGTTGGCCTGAAGACTGACCCGATGGCTATAGATCCAGGGGTGGTCGGCAAATAGCGCTGACAATTCCCGCAGACGGCGCGCCCACACAGCCGTGTCTACCTGAAGATGCGGTCTAAGGCGCCTATCCCGCCGAGGCTGTTCACGAGAGAAATCCGGGACACTATCGGATTCTTGAACCCGCACCGATCGCCCTGCGACCACTTTCGCATATTCCTCCGCAGCTCGATCGTATGCGTTCATCGTCGCCTGCCAGACTAAGTGGCGAATCGCTCCCCCATCCTCCCCGAGGGGAAGTTGGACGGGGTACGTCCGCTCACCAAGACGGAAAGCTTCTTGGAGAGGGCGTGTATTATCCAGCTCATAGCTACCCACCCGTACATCCACATCGAGCCATCGTGAGCGCTGGTGAAGCGAACGCCGTAGCTTTCCCGCCTGCGCCTCCACAGTTACTGTTTGCAGGTCTGTCACTTGGTAAGCCACAAAGTAAGCCGGTTGAACTTGCTTTCGCAGTGCGGCAGCGTTCCGCTCCAATTCTTCCCGTAACGCCGTCAACAAGGAAGCTTCTGCAGCGAGAAACCCAAACACTGCGAGACCGATCCCCGTACTCACACGGAGCATCAGAGCTTCGCCTCCTCTATCTCTGGTTGCACAATCTGCCGGCGCAGTGGTTCCAGGGAACCCTCCTCCAATTCGTAAACGTACGGAACTCCTGTCGGGATTTCCACCTGCGGAATCTGTTCGGGGGAAATCTTCTCCAACTCCATCAGGAGCGCTCTCAGCGAGTTACCATGAGCTACGATGAGCACATTATTCCCGCGCCGCAGCTCTGGTAGGATGCACTGACGGTAGTATGGCAACACGCGCCGCTGCGTATCCTCTAGAGATTCCCCGCCTGGTGGTGCTACATCATAGCTGCGCCGCCAACGGCGAAACTGCTCTTCGCCATAGCGTAGCCGAACCTCATCCTTGTTGAGCCCCTGGAGCTGTCCATAGTGGCGTTCGTTGAGGGCCGGTGTACGCTCTATTGGTAGCTCTTTTCCTAAGATTTCCCGCACAATCTCTGCCGTGCGCCATGCACGGCGCAGTGCTGAGGTGAAGATAATATCCACCCGAAACGCCCGCAGTAGCTCGCCAGCCCGGCGCGCTTCTTCCTCTCCACGGGGCGATAAGTCTATATCTACCCAACCAGTGAATCGGTTCTCTCGATTCCACAAGGATTCTCCATGCCGCAAAAGGATGAGCAGCGGCATCTCCACCTTATCCCTTCACACCGACTTCTCTCGCATGGAACTGCGCCATGAAGATTTCTACTCTCCGTAGTTCCTCCAGCGTATTGACACCCTGGAACTGCTCCCACTGCGGGGCACAGTATGCCCCAACAGGGTATCCTTGTTGCCGACACAAGGCAACCAGGTCTGTCAAATAGTACTCTCGCTGTGCATTGTATCGCCCTAATTGAGGCAGAAGCTCGTAGAGGATCGTAGCCTGTGCAGCAATAATCCCAGTATTGACCTCACGAATGGAGCGTTCCTCCACCATCGCATCGTGCTCTTCTACAATTCGGATGAGCTCGCCCTGTCCGTTGCGGAGAATACGTCCATATCCTGTCGGCTCGGGGACATAAGTTGTCAGAACGCTCACGACATTGCCCGAATGCCGATGGTAGGCCAGAAATGCGGCGATTGTCTCCCCTTGTATCAACGGGGTATCGCCGGTCACTATAAGTACATCGCCGTGGAAGCCACCCACATGCGGTTGAGTCTGTAGAACCGCATGACCTGTCCCCAACTGTTCTGGCTGCCAGACTATCTCTGCCTGCGGGTACCATTCCCGCACGAAAGCTTCCACTGTCTCACCTCGAAACCCAACAACCACCAGGAGGCGCCGCGGCTGAAGCACGCAGACAGCATCCAGCACGTATGCCAACAGGGGGCGTCCCCACACCGGAAGCAACACCTTGGGCAGTTCTGGATGTCCAATCCGTTTCCCCTTACCCGCCGCTAAAACGACAACGGCTGTCGGTTTCATATCAGCTACCAATCCCGCGGTTTTGTACTTCTACAGTACAGCGCGCTGCAGTAGGCGATTGCGCGCATCCACAGAGACAATCACTGGAGCGTGGTGTGCTGTCTCCTCTTCCGCAAGTAACACGTAGGAAAGGACGATGAGCTCATCACCAACAACACCTTTGCGTGCTGCTGGTCCGTTCAGGCACACGGTGCCGCTGTCTCGAGGTTCGGGGATCACATAAGTCTCCAGCCGCTCCCCGTTATTGACGTTGAGCACAGTCACCTGTTCGTACGGGAGCAACCGAGCAGCTTCCATCAGCGCTTCATCCAGCCCTAAACTCCCCTCGTAACGGAGGTTGGCGTCCGTCACGCGCAGCCGCTGCAATTTGGATTTGAGTATGAACCGGAACATTCTGCTTCTCCAGCGCTGCCGACACTCTCATCGCTGTTAGCATTGTGACGAAGTAGGCACGGCTTTTGTCTCCAGTGCAACACAGACTCCTACAGGCTGTCGGACTCCGTTAGCTCTTCCCGCAGAGCCTCCATGAGCTTCGGGAAACGAAAGTTGAATCCTGCTTCTGTAACTTTTCGAGGTAACACGCGCTGACTAGCGGTTAGGGTGTCCGCCAGCCCTCCATACCGAAGTCGTAGGCCCCAGACGGGGATTCTCAGCCAGCAGGGGCGTTGAAGCAAGCATCCCAACGCTTGACACAGCTCGCGAAACCGTACAGCATGCGGTGCTACAACGTTGTACACTCCTCCCACCGTTGGAATCTGGAGTCCCCAGAGCACGAACGAAACAACATCACTCCAATGGATCCACGACACCCATTGTTGTCCATTCCCCGGCATTCCTCCGAGGAAGACCCGAAACGACGGCACAAGATGTGGCAAAAACCCTGCCTGCCGGTCCAGTACAACCCCCAGCCGTGGGATAATGACGCGAACTCTCTCAGCCGCCATCAGCGCTGCCTCCTCCCAACGCTGGCACACCGACGCCAGAAAGTCCATTCCCGCCGGGGTATCCTCGTCACACTCTTTCTCGCCACAATCACCGTAGTATCCAATCGCCGAAACAGAGAGAAACACCTGCACAGAGTGCTGCGCTGATAAGAGCGCATGTACCAACCGCTGGGTCGTCGCAACTCGGCTCTCCAGAATGATCTGGCGATATTTCGGCGTCCACCGCCGCGCGATCGGAGCACCAGCAAAATTCAAAACACCCCACGCTCCATCCAGAACTCTTTCCGGCAACTCCCGACGGGAATCCCATACGTAGTGCTCCACCCCTGCTGGAAACAAGCGAACCGCCTTGGACAACGAACGCACGAGGAGACGGAGTCGGTAACCTTGCTGCACTAACGCAGGGACTAAGCGGCGCCCAAGGCCCCCTGTCCCCCCGACAACTACCAGACAACGGCCCGGTTCCGCCAACAGCCCCTGCACGCTATTCCTCAGCGCTAGTCACCCACACCCGAACGGTGCAGACGACCTCTGGATGGAGTCGGACCTTGGCCTCAAATGTCCCTAGTGACCGAATCGGCTCTTCAATGATAATAGAACGCCGGTCTATGGTAAAGCCATGCAATTGGAGCTCATCAGCGATCATCTGCGGTGTCACCGAGCCAAACAGGCGGCCCTCTTCGCCTACCCGCATGGGGATGGTCAACACCACTTCCTGCAGCCGGTTGGACAGCTCTTGAGCACTGATGCGTTCCCGCTCTAACTGGCGCTGATGCTGCCGCTTCTCTTCTTCTAACCGCTGAACTGCTGCTTCAGAGGCGTAATACGCTAACCCGCGGGGGATCAGATAATTGCGAGCATACCCATCGCTCACGGTCACTGTGTCTCCCATCTTCCCCAGCTTCTCCACATCCTGGCGCAGTATGACTTTCATGGCTGCCTGACTTAGTTAGACTTCTTCCTCCTCCTCTTCCGCCTCTTCTTCTTCGGTTTCCTCCTCCAAGTCTTCTTCGGCTAGGCCCTCTTCTGCTGGCTGTGGAGCCCGCACTGTTTCAGCAATTAACTGGCCGCTCTGCAGGGGATGCTCTCGTCGGTACTGCAGGATCCCCTGATCAATCTGCAAGGTCAAATGACGCAGGAAATTTTCCTCCAATTCAAAGAGCCGCTCCAGTAAGGGAAGCGCGGTGGGATGCGTCTCGTACGCAGCGTAGACATAGTACCCGTTGTTCCGTTTCTTGATCGGGTAAGCCAAGCGCCGTCGCCCCAATTCGTAAAAGAGCTGTACCTCCCCCCCGTGTGACTCAATATACTCCTTGAACCGGCCAATCGTGTCTCGAATGTCAGCGTCTTCCAGCGCTGCGTTGATGATGACCGTCGTCTCGTATAATCGCCGATGGGACGCCGTCGTATTCATTGTTCCTCTCCGGACATGGTCTCAAAACTACCACAGCCACGAGGTGGCAGAGGAACTGCAAAATTACAACATCCGGCCCAGCACGCTATACACTGCGGCCCTCTCCCATTGTATCCCAACCTGTCCAGAATATCAACAGGCATGCAGTTGCCTTAGCATCAGCCGCAATGTCCGCTTTCTCTTGCGACTGTGTCAGCTTCCGCCGAAGTGCTACTAATGCGCATGCTACATTGCGGCAAACCAGCATCGTAGGCCCAGCCGCGATACTCAAGAGGACTGCAACCTCAGTCCAGATTGCTCCCGCTATGAAAGCTGGAGGTAGGTGCTCTACCGTGCTACCACGAAGTCCGTATTTTTGCGCACCATTGTCGCAAATACGAGTCATCCAACTGTAGGACGCTATACAGATGGAAGAGAG
>JANWXA010000084.1 GCA_025055465.1 Candidatus Kapaibacterium sp. | reverse complement strand
CATAGCTGGGGGGCTTCCCTACGCCGTTGACCGAGCCCGTGCTCTTGGTTGCACCGTTTTCCAGCTCTTCACAGCAAACGCTCGACAGTGGTCCTTGGGACCCGTAACCGCCGAAACTGCCACGGCATTTCAGCAAGCTCGCCAGGCAGCCAAGATTGCAAAGGTGATATCCCACGCCGTGTACTTGCTCAACCTGGCTTCACCCAGAAAGGAGCTTCGCCGGAAAAGTCTGGTAGCCCTCGAGGCGGAATGCCATCGCTGCCAACAATTAGGAATAGAGCTCGTGACTTTCCACCCGGGAAGTTGTCCGGCAGAGGAGCGCCGTGAAGGACTACGCCACGTTGCTCAAGCCCTGCGCTCGATCGCCCAAAACACCAACAGCTCCCTATTACTCTGCGTCGAGCTTACCGCTGGCCAGGGCAGCTCTATCGGCAGTTCATTGGAAGAACTGGCAGCCATTATCGAGCAGAGCTCCATCCCTGAACGCCTTGGAATTTGCGTAGATACTTGCCACGCCCTTGCCGCCGGCTATCGGCTGGATACCGAAGATGGCTACGATAGCTTTTGGGCGCGCCTGGTGGAGCTCTGTGGGCAGGAATGTCTCCGCGTTTTGCACCTCAACGACAGCGCATATCCTCCGGGAAGGCGGCGTGACCGCCATACGCATATCGGTTTCGGCTACTGTGGGCTGGGCTGCTTTACCCGCCTGCTCCATGATCCCAGATGGCACAATGTCCCAATGATTTTAGAAACCCCGAAGGGTAAGGACGACACGGCCGATCAGCTCAACCTCGCCGTCCTGCGACGCCTTGCCGCCGGTGCATCCTTGAGCCCGGAAGAGCTTCGCCAACTATGGCGCAGACACGGCCCCCTTTGAACAATCACCACGCAAGCCCCTTGCAGGAGGTCAGCGCTGGATAGTTCTGACAGAGAACGGCTGTGCCTCTTTCTCAGCCCCACTTGCCCAAACAGGCATAGAGACTATCCTATGCGTCCTCGATAGAGCTTGCCGCAATTCATGCCTGTCATTCGAAGGTTCCACAGAACGGATCCGCAGGCACACAACTTGCCTCCCCCTGTCCTCAGAAGCAAAAGCAAATTTGCCAATAGACAAGCTCCCTATTCTCCTCCCTAAGCCTCAGCACCTCGGGTGAGAGCTCTCCGGAAACATACCCCCTGCACAGAAGAGACCTTCAACCCCACACTCGCTTGCGGCTGAGCCAACGGTGGGACTCGAACCCACGACCTGCTCATTACGAGTGAGCTGCTCTACCGGCTGAGCTACGTTGGCATCCTTCGGGCCTCGCGATTTTAGGGAGTTTCCCTCAAACACATGGCTTAGTTCATCCACTCTCCCACCAGCGCTGCGACCTGGGAAGCCAGCCGTGGAGCCAGAGCCAAGCCCATCCCGTTACAACCAAACCCCACCACCATACGCTCGCCAACATGCTCTACCCGCGGCAGCCTGTCGGGGCTCATCCCCATAATCCCGCACCAGCGCTGCTCTATTACAACCTCCTCGGCAGGAAGGAGGAACGTCTGCAGAAGATCCTGCAAATGGCTCTGGAGCGAAGAATTCAGAGCAAACTCGTATGTCTCCTCTTCCTGCATCGCTTGCTGTCGCCCACCCCCGAGTAGAAGCCGCTGCCCTACCCAGCGGAAGTAGTAGTAACCAGCCCGGAAATGGTATGTCCCTCGGGGAAAGGGTTGTCGGGCAACAGGAGCAGTAAGAAGTACCTGCCCACGAGCTGGGCGAATATACCCCATGTGGGGGACCAATTGTGGAATCCAGGCATTCGTGCAAATAGCTACCACACCTGCCCTAATTTCCAAAAGCCTTTTCGCAGCGGCATCCCAGCACGCCACGGATACTTTCCCCACCGTAGGCTCAACAGCCTCTACTGGGGCTCCAGACCAAAGCACAGCCCCGTGCTGCAGTACCCGCTGCTGCAGAACTGCTATTGCTTTCCCAGTGTTGAGAGCGCCATCGTATGGATTCACAATAACGCTGTAGACATGCTCTTCCGAAAACCCCCATTGACGAGCAAGTTCAGGGCTATCACGGAAAACATCCTCTCCCAGAGCCTCTCGCAATAGTTCGTTCCAGCGTTCAACAGCAGCACGCACTGTCTCCTCCCCGGCAAGGACCAACTCATAGCCGCCCACGGGCTCATACCCTAAGGCAGGTTCCCCAAATTCCTGTCTCCAGCGGCGCAATCCGAGCCAGCGTTCCACCATGAGGGCAGCCACCCGTTCTTCACCCACTTGTTGGGCATGGGCAAGCGCTTCGCCAACAGTACCGATCGTAGCAAAGCCAACATTCCGTGTGCTGGCACCCCAGGGAAGGACCGCCCGCTCTAATACCACTATGCGCCGCTGTGGATAGCGCCGACAGCACTCCAAGGCACTCCATAACCCGAGTATCCCCCCACCAACTACTACGATGTCAGCGGACAGGAGTTCGGACCGCTCCCACACACTGAACATAGCTACTCAAAAAGCCGAGGCTGTACGACGGTAGCTCCCTGTGCACGGAGGTGCCGGTAAGCAAGCTCCGTGGCCTCGCGCCCACGAGGCGTCCGCCGCAAAAAGCCCTGCTGAATTAGAAAAGGCTCATACACTTCTTCGATCGTGTCCGGCTCCTCACCAACCGCTACAGAAATAGTGTTGAGGCCAACTGGGCCTCCACCGAACTTTTCTATGATGGTCAACAGAATGCGCTTATCCATTTCATCCAACCCGAACTCGTCTACCTCCAGAGCCTCCAATGCTGTGCGGGCAATTTCCGCTGTAATCACCCCATCGCCTTTGACCTGGGCGAAATCCCGCGTACGGCGGAGCAACCGATTAGCAATACGTGGAGTTCCCCGGGCACGCCGAGCGATCTCCCATGCGCCATCATCTTCTACAGGAATCCCCAGAATCTGGGCAGAACGCCGCACGATCATCCGGAGGTCCTCCGGGCTGTAGTAATCCAAGCGTGCTATAATTCCGAAGCGAGAGCGCAACGGAGCGCTCAACAGGCCCTGCCGCGTCGTCGCCCCGACGAGCGTAAAGCGCGGGAGACGTAGTTGTACCGAACGAGCCGCAGGGCCCGTGTCCACCACGATGTCTAAGCGGAAATCCTCCATGGCTGCGTAAAGATACTCTTCCACAGTAGCAGGAAGGCGATGGATTTCGTCAACAAGGACAACTGTCCCTTCCGGCACTGTGGTAAGCAGTCCTGCTAAGTCCCCTGGGCGTTCCAGAATCGGACCAGCAACAGAGCGAAATCCCACGGCCATCTCGCGCGCAATGATGCTCGCCAATGTCGTTTTTCCTAACCCCGGTGGACCCGTCAGGAGCACATGGTCCAGAGCCTCTCCCCGCTGGCGAGCTGCAGCAACGAAGACCTGCAGATTCTGTACAACGGTCCTCTGGCCAACAAACTCGGAAAAGCGCTGTGGGCGCAACTGCACTTCCTGCTCGTCTTCCGGCAGTCGTTCCGGCTGCAGCAAACGCCGTCGCTCGGCCATGATCCTCCCGGAACCTGGACTCACACGAAATTAGGGTTTCAGCGCGTCGCAATCCCTAAGCGCCGTCGAAAGTCCTCTATTGTGCGGTGCAGGCCTTCGCGGCGGCTTACAGCCGGCTCCCAGCCCAGCAGCTCTTGGGCTCGATGGATATCCGGGCGGCGCACCCGGGGATCGTCTACCGGCAACGGGGCGAAAACAATTGGGCTGGAGGATCCCGCGATTTCCCGAATCTCCCGGGCCAAGGCCACAATGCTAATCTCGTCCGGGTTCCCCAAGTTCACCGGCTCAACAACCTCAGCATGAAGAAGCCGGAAGATGCCTTCCACCATGTCGCTGATGTAGCAGACTGAGCGAGTCTGTAGACCATCTCCGTGGACTGTCAGAGGCTCTCCGCGGAGAGCCTGTACTATGAAGGTTGGTATTGCTCGGCCATCGTCCAGCCGCATCCGTGGCCCGTATGTGTTGAAAATTCGAGCAATCCGAGTTTGCAGCCCATGGTAGCGATGGTATGCCATTGTCATAGCTTCTGCAAAGCGCTTGGCCTCATCGTAAACTCCCCGAACCCCAATAGGATTGACGTTCCCCCAGTACTCTTCCGACTGCGGATGTACCAAGGGGTCACCGTACACCTCACTGGTACTGGCTAACAGAAAGCGTGCACCTTTCGCCTTGGCCAATCCTAAAGCTTTATGCGTCCCCAGCGAGCCAACCTTGAGCGTCTGGATAGGATAGATTTGGTAGTCCTTAGGGGATGCGGGCGAAGCAAAGTGGAGTACGGCATCCACAGAGCCTTCAACATACAGGAAATTTGTCACATCATAGCAGGTAAAGCGAAAGCGCGGATGCCCAAAGAGATGCGCGATGTTGTCTAACGTCCCGGTCAGCAGGTTGTCAATGCAGACGACTTCATACCCTTCCTGCAGAAAGCGATCGCAGAGATGGGAGCCCAGAAAGCCTGCCCCACCTGTAATAACGACCCGCCGCCGTATACTCACCATCACCCCCGCAACTCCAAAATCAGTTCCGCAACGTTGAAGTAAATCAAAAGCCCGGTGACATCGATAAAGGTCGTCAAAAAGGGACCAGAGATCAGTGCCGGGTCTATCCCAATGCGTCTTGCCCCGAGAGGTAGGAGAGCCGCCACCGCATTGGACCATACGGTGATAAAGAGCATGCTCAACCCCACGACGAGCGCAACTTCCGGTCCCCCGCGCCAGAAGAATCCCCGCAACCATACCACCAAGGCCAACACTACCCCCAGCAGCACACTAACCGTCAACTCCTTGAGGAAGACCCTGAGCCAATCCCCGGTGCTGATCTCCCGTAAGGCAAGTGCCCGGATGATGAGAGTCGCTGACTGTGTCGCCACATTGCCTCCTGTTCCGATAATGATTGGGATAAAGAACGCCAGCGCAATAACCCCCTGTATGGCATGCTCGTAGGCAGCGATAACCGTTGCCGTCAGAAAGTCTGATACCAACAATAACAACAGCCACCCAATCCGACGTCGCCACAGCCGCACCACGCTGGCTTCACGGTACGGAATCTCTATAGGTGCAACCGCGCTAATCTTTTGAAAGTCCTCCGTGACCTCCTCTTCGGACACATCCATTACGTCGTCGAAAGTCACAATGCCTAAAAGTACCCCGTCAGAGTCTACCACCGGTAGGACCGAAAGATCATACTTCTGCATAGCATGAACAGCGCTTTCCCGGTCATCAAAAGCAGACAGGCTGACCACGGAGTAGTTCATGATGTCCGCTATTACTGAAGCTTCCTCAGACAAAACCAGTGTGCGGAGAGCAACCTCCCCCAACAGGTGTCCCTCGTCATCGCTCACGTATAGGTGATTGAGCGTTTCGCTGTCTTGTCCATGGCGGCGGATGTGGTCCAACGCCTCTTTAACCGTCCAATAAGGACGTAGAGCAAGAAACTCGGGCGTCATCAAGCGCCCGACGCTCTGCTCAGGAAAGCCCAATAGGAAGCTGGTTTCACGAAAATCCTCGGGATCGAGAAGAGCCAGTAAGCGACGGGTTACCTCTGCAGGCATCTCTTCCAGCAGCGTCGTACGATCGTCAGGGCTCAAACGGCGCAGCAGTTCGCGAGTTTCTTGGTCTGTGAGCTCCTCTAATAGAGCATCTTGCTGTGCCGGGTCCAGATAGGAAAATACCTCCGCCGACAGCCACCGAGGGAGAGCCCGGAAAAGAAGGACGCGCTCTTGCTTCCCCAGGTCCAAAAGTAGTTCCGCTATCTCCGGTGCAGACCAGTCGGAAAGGGCTTCACGCAATTCGCCCCAGCGCCGTTGTTCCAGCAACTCCTGGATTTCGGGCTTAAGCAGCTCTTTGAGCATTTTCCCCTCGGCAATGTGGAACCAAAGTAGCATTGCCTCCCACAGACAAAACTCCGATAATCATTGGTACTGACAAACGACTTACTTTCATCACGGCCGTAATGCCATCATAGCTCCGCCGCGGCAACGCCCTCCTTGATGACCGCGCACAGTATCACTCCCTTTTTGCTTCTATCCCGACAGCGTCCGCTTGCCACTCTCACAAGCAAGACTCCATCCCAGTTCCCAAAGTGCCTCAGATCCCTTCCTGCTTCCAGAGTTACATCCCCATCGCACCCCTTGCCAGGAGATTTTTCCAATCTTTTCTGGGATGGCAAAGAGAATTACCATTGGAGCGCCGATCTTCAGACCACAACATGGGAACGCTGACAATCCTTATTACAGCCCTATTCTCCCCCACGGTCCACAACCGGAGATAGGGGAACACCTAACTACTAAAGCTACTGCGCAAGTGACATGCCTGCCATGTATCAAACTCACAAAATTACGCCGCACGGGGGAGGCCGAATCTTCGCAAGATTTTGTAGCTTGCCTACAGCGTAACAAAGGGCCTCCTCAACGGGTTATTAGCCGGTGGATTATTGGAGTGTTATGTCGCGGGAGCTGGCTTCGCACTCGGATGAGGTCCTATTCGCTCTGATGAGCTCGCCGGATCAGCGGCAGGCAGAAGCAGCCTTCCGCGAACTATACGCCCGTTACGCTCAGCGCATCTATAGTTATTGTGCTCGAATTTTGGGAAGCCGATACGATGCGCAAGATGCTTTCCAGGAAACCTTCCTCCGCTTCTGGCAGAGTGCACAGCAGGAACGAACAATGACCAATGTCCCTGCGTTCCTCTTGCGAATAGCCCGGAACCTGTGCCTCAACTTCAAGCGCGACAACCGCGCTGTGACAGAGTTCGACGAAGAGCTTCACGGTGCAAGCTCTTTGACCTCCCCCACCGTACAGATGGAGCAAGAAGAGCTGCGGGCCCTGCTCCATCAGGCAATTTCACTGCTCCCACCAGAGTACCGCGAAGCCCTTGTGCTGCGTGAACAGATAGGGCTCTCCTATACCGAAATTGCCGAGCTCGTCGGCGCGAGCGAAACCGCTGTCAAAGTCCGCGTCTTCCGCGCCAAGGAAAAACTGCGCCAACTTTTGGCTCCTTATATAGAAGAACTCCGCTCGTCCCGCTCACAACCGTAGAAGGGGAACACCATGCAGCGCGAAGAAGAACTCCTGCGGCTTTATCAACTCCTCGACGGAGAGCTTCCTGCGGAGCACGAGGAAGCCCTCTTTTGGGCCTTAGCAACCAACGAGGAGCTCCGCACGGCTTTCCGACAATTGCTATACCTCCATCGCCTCCTACCATACGAGCCTCTCTCGGTCCCCGCACACTTGGAAGCAGAGCTTCTACAGCGCCTGAACCTTACGAAATCCCGTTCTTCCCTGTTCCGGCGCTATCCGTGGCTCCTCGCCATGCTCTCGACCCTATGCGGGATAGGGCTCACGGCAACCTTTTTCCTGAGTTCGTCGCTGCCGCGAGCCTCGGACGCCACACTTCCGACTGTCTCAATCCCCACCCCTGCTGATATGTCTATTGAGTTTCCCGACTCGCGGACTGGGATGCCTGCTACTGGGGCTCTCCCACCCCCCTCGCCTACGCAACGCCCCACAGGCAGTCCTGTAGCAACGGTGCAGGCCCCCTCTGCCTCCTCTTCGCTACCCGTCCAGCCCTCGGCTTGGGTTGAATCTCCTTTGCGCTCTGTGGTGGCTCCCTATCAGCCTTGGGGCGGAATTGTTCCGCTTCCGGCACAATCGGTCCCACCACCGGTAGTCGTGTCCGAGCCAAAGCTCCCACCGCTCAGCATATCGCTGCGTTCTCTCGGTATGTGGGAAATTAGCGCCCCCGATGTTCCTCTGGCCAGCCGCGCCCCGTTGGGTCTTCGGAATATCGCTGCTGGGCTTTTCACCCAGCTTTCCCCCTCTCACGCTATCGGCGCAGAGATTGGCAGCGAGGTCTTTGCCCAGGAGTTTTCCAGTCGTGCTGGAACCCTCTATCGCCAGCGTCCCACGTTGTTCTGGGCAGGGCTCTCGCACCACTGGGTCCCCTCCCCGTCCACCTTCTCCCCGTTTGTACACACAACCCTTGGTGGAACCGTGCTTGGCCCCATTGGAAAGCTCTGGCTCGGTGCAACTCTTCCTATAAGCCCCACAACTCGTGCAGCCGTGGGATTAGAGGGCACGATGCTCTTCTACCGCTTCGAT
>JANWXA010000083.1 GCA_025055465.1 Candidatus Kapaibacterium sp. | reverse complement strand
AGAGCTTCGTCAAATTATGCTGGATGAGTTTGATGAGGAAGAAGACCCGACCCTGCGCGAGCGCATCTTAGCGCTGGATATCAGCCCTGCAGCAGAAGAGGGAATTCGCCCGGAACCTTCCCACACAGCAGAGACGGAGGTGCTTCCCCCCACGACAGCCACCACGCCCCAGGCCTCCGTCGCCTCAGAACGAACCCGTCGACAGCCACTCCTGGAAGCCGAAGATGTGGGCGAAGTCTTCGCTGAGGAGCAAGCACGGGGATACTATGATGGTGACGAAGACGCTGACGAAGACGAGGAACCATACCGTCTTTCCGACGAAATCCCCTACCGAGACGAAAACGAGGAATCCTCATAAACGCAATATCCATGACGAAGGAGTTACACGACATCCAGGCCCCTATTAAGCTCTTCCGTGTTGCCGGCCTCCTCCAAGTCAGCAAGGACACGATTGTGGAGTTTCTTCGGGCCCGCGGCTACGAAGTCGCCAATAAGCCGGTGACCGAGCTCACCGAGGAAATGCTCCAGCTGGTGTTGGAGCGATTCCATAAGGATCTGTCCACCGCTGAGAAGCGTCGTGAAAAAGCTGAGAAAACTTTTCATCGTTCCGCCCTTGTGAAAGAACCTCCCGCAAAGGGGGTAGAGCCCATTGAGCCAATTCCTCAGCTACAAGAAGAGATTCGCCCGATCCTCTCTGAAAGCCTCACGACTACCACAGCAGTAGAGCTTGCCCAGCATAGCGTTGCAGAACCCAGGACGGTGCAGGAGCTACCAGATGGCATAATCGAGGGAATTCCCGTACCTGAAGCAGTCTCCGTGACAACGCAGGTGGCGGAGCAAGAGCCCCCCTCCGCTCCGGAAGAAGTGGCGGAACTTCTCCAAACTACGGAGAAAGCTCCCGTGGCAGAGGAACAACCAACACTCGCTGCGGAGGAGTTGCCAGAACCTGCTCCGAGCCCAGAGGTTCCCGAGCCACCGCATTCACCCCCCCCAACCTCTCCACCATCAGAGGCAGTCGGGGCCGTCGAACGTCGGCGCGAGGTTATATCCGTTACACCCGAGGGAACCGTCATTACAACCTCGCCAGGTGGCCTGCGGGTCATAGGTAAAATACAACTGCCGGCAGAAGCAGAGCGTCGCCAGGCGCGCCCACGCAAGCCCACCCGTCCTGAAAAAGCCCCGTCTACCCCAAAGAGCACCGGTCTTGTTGAGGCCCGGCAGCAGCGACGCACCGAAGCAAGGCCAAGAAAAGCAGAAAAGGAGCCCGTAAAGAAACCCGCCGCTCCTAAGCCACCACAGCCATCCCCACTTCCTTCCCTCCCCACGCCCCTATCGCCCACCCCTCCAAAGCCGACCAAACCCCCAACGCTCCGGCGGAAACTCTCTCTCAGCGACGAGACTACCCCAAAGCTGCGCCGGCGCCGCATCCTGGAGGAAATTAGCCAGGAGGAAATCGAAGAGGCCATCCGGCAGACTCTCATCGGCTTGGAGGAAACCGGCCTCCAACTACGAGGACGCCTGCGCCAGAAACGTCGCGCTGAGCGGGAGGAACGCCGCTTGCAGCAGGAAGAAGCCCTCCAGCAAGAAGCAAACATCCTTCGTGTAACCGAGTTTCTGACTACTGCGGAACTCGCCCAACTACTGGAGGTCTCAGCTTCGGAAATCATTAGCAAGTGCCTCCAACTGGGCCTCATGGTCAGCATCAACCAACGGCTGGACCGGGACACTATCACCCTCATCGCTGCTGATTACGGCTACGAGGTAGAGTTTCAGGATGTTGAAGCGGCCGAAGAGCTCGCTGATGAGCCGGATCCCCCAGAAAGTCTGCGACCGCGCCCACCCATTGTGACGGTCATGGGACACGTGGACCACGGCAAGACAACACTGTTGGACTACGTTCGCCAGACCAACGTTGTTGCTGGTGAAGCCGGCGGCATTACCCAGCACATCGGCGCCTATCAGGTGAGCCTGCCTGACGGACGTCTCATTACTTTTCTGGACACTCCTGGACACGAGGCATTTACTGCAATGCGTGCTCGCGGCGCTCAAGTCACAGACATCGTCGTCCTGGTTGTTGCCGCGGATGACGCAGTGATGCCCCAAACCGTAGAAGCCATCAACCATGCTCGAGCTGCTAATGTGCCCATTATCGTTGCCATCAACAAGGTGGATAAACCCGAAGCTAACCCCGACCGCATCCGCCAACAGTTAGCCGACCACGGTATATTGGTAGAAGAATGGGGGGGGCGCCACCAATGTGTAGCAATTTCTGCCTTGACGGGCAAAAACGTCGATGTATTGCTGGAAAAAATCCTATTAGAGGCTGAGCTGCTGGAGCTGAAAGCCAATCCGAACAGGGCAGCCCGTGGCACCATTATTGAAGCCCACTTAGACAAAGGCAAGGGAGCCGTGGCAACCGTCGTCGTACAAAAAGGCACTCTTCGAGTCGGTGACGTCTTCGTGGCTGGTCTGCAGTATGGACGGGTACGAGCATTGTACGATGAACGTGGGCACCGCCTGGAAGCTGCTCCTCCCTCCACGCCAGTGCAAGTTGCTGGCTTCGACGGCCTGCCCGAAGTCGGGGACAAACTCATCGTGGTAGAGGATGAACGCCTGGCGCGGCAGATTGCCTTGCACCGTCAGCAGTTGAAGCGCGAACAACAAGCCCGCCGTGCACGGCATATCACCCTTGGAGACCTCGCACAACGGATCCAGGAAGGGCGCTCGAAGGAGCTGCGGGTTATCCTCAAAGGCGATGTTATGGGCTCGGTAGAGGCCCTCACCCACGCCCTATTACGGCTTTCCACTGATGAGGTTCGTGTTGCCATTATTCACTCCGGTATTGGAGCTATCACCGAAGCCGACGTCATGCTGGCTGCCGCTTCCGAAGCCGTTATCGTGGGATTCCAGGTACAACCGACAACTGCAGCCCGAAAACTGGCGGAAACAGAAGGGGTAGATATTCGGGCGTACCGCATCATTTACGAATGTTTGGACGAGATCAAGCGGGCACTTGAAGGCCTCTTAAGCCCCGAGATCAAAGAGGAGATCCTCGGACATGCCGAAGTGCGCCAGGTTTTCCACATTAGCCGCATCGGGACGGTAGCTGGCTGCTACGTTACCGACGGGGTCATCCAGCGTAATGCCCGCGTCCGCGTCCTCCGTGATGGATTGCCCATCCATACGGGTACAGTCGAGTCGCTCAAACGCTTCAAGGAAGACGTCCGTGAAGTCAACGCTGGCTACGAGTGTGGGCTGACTGTCTCTAACTTTGACGATTTTCAACAAGGTGATGTGATCGAAGTTTTCCGACTCCTCGAGCAGAAGCGCAGCCTCCATGTCTAATGCTATCCCCGGCGAGGTCATGTCTATCAAGACCGAACGCGTAGGCAGCCTGTTGCAAGAAGTACTGAGCAAACCTCTCCGTAAGCTTGCCGAAGAACTCTCTTCCAAACTCCTCCTGACGGTGACCCGCGTAGAAGTGAGCGGTGATTTACGCTATGCCACTGTCTACGTGAGCCTCTATGGAGCTCCTATCGCACCCACCCAGGTTCTACAGCACCTTCAACAGCACCATCGCAAACTCCGAGAGTACATCGCCGAACATACGCGTCTACGCCACATCCCTGAATTGCGCTTCCGACATGATACCTCGGCTGCCTATGCCGAGCATATCACAGAGTTGTTGAACCGAATCCACCAGCAGAATTTCTCTTCCCCGCAGAATCCATACGACGCTGCCGATCATGCGGCAATATGAAGGGATGCCAATCTTGGAGCGCACCACTATCGCCGAATATCCTGACTGGCTTCAAAGAGCCCAGGCGCACGGTGCCTTCGTATTGATAGACAAACCGTACGGCTGTACCTCCTTTGACGTTGTTGCCTTTGTGCGGTCCCAAGCACGCCTGCGCCGTGTGGGACACGCAGGCACCTTGGACCCACTGGCAACGGGGCTTCTGGTTCTGGGGATCGGAAAGGCAACGAAGGCCCTGCCCGCCTTTCAGCAGATGTCTAAAACATACGTCGCAACGCTCAAGCTTGGAGCGGTTACAGAAACCGGTGATGCTGAAGCACCCGAGCATCTCTTCTCTTCGGAGGTTACTATCACGGAAGAGCAACTCCAGCATGTCCTCCAACGCTTCCGCGGAGTAATCGAACAAATTCCACCCCCCTTCGCTGCTGTCAAGTATTGTGGGCAACGCTCCTACCATCTGGCGCGAGCGGGAATACTCGTTCCGCCAAAACCCCGCACGGTTTTGATCGCCGAGCTGGAACTCCTACAGGTAGTGCTGCCCTATATCCGGCTCCGCCTCGTGTGCTCCACGGGCACGTACGTACGAGCCCTCGCCCGCGACATCGGGATTGCTCTGGGCTGCGGAGCCTACATCGTGGAATTGCGCCGCACGGCTATTGGAAACTACCGCGTAGAGGATGCGTTGAGCCCCGAAGAGTTTGCCCACTGCGCTGCCTACCATGCAGGTGTATACCCAAGTATCTGACCTTCCGCCGGATTCCCGAGGGCGCTTTATCACCGTTGGCGCCTTCGACGGCGTCCACCGCGGTCATCAAGCTCTGCTGCAGCGCCTTCGCCAACTGGCAAGAGAACACTCTGTACACGCGTGCGTGCTCACCTTCGAACCGCATCCGCAAATTATCTTGGGCAAGCAGCCCCCTCTGGGGATATTGACCACATTGTCAGAAAAACTGGAGCACATCAGCCAAATTGGGATAAACGAGACCATCGTGCTCCCCTTCACAACCGAGCTTGCCCGCACCGATGCAGAGACCTTTGTACGCCACTATCTGGTAGAGCAGCTCCACATATATGGCATCTTGGTTGGACACGATCACATGTTCGGGCGCAAACGCCAGGGAAACGCGGAACTACTTCGCCGTATTGGCACGGAAGTAGGTTTCATTGTGGAGCATTTCCCACCGGTCACAGTGGGTGGAATAGTGGTTAGTAGCAGCGCCATCCGCCGAGCCTTGCGCGAGGGCGACGTGGAAACCGCCGCAAAGCTCCTGGGACGCCCTTATAGCCTCTGCGGTACCGTTGTGCACGGTGACGGACGTGGACGTATACTGGGATTCCCCACAGCTAACATTGTGCCAGAAGATCCTCGAAAGGTGTTGCCAGCATACGGCGTCTACATTGTTACCACGCGCATTTCCGGTAAACCCCACGCCGGATTGCTCAGCTATGGCGTCCGCCCCACCTTTGGCAGGGAACTCCCGCCACAACTGGAACTATACGTGCTAGACTTTTCCGGAACGCTCTACAATGAGCGCCTGTGTATTTCGTTTTGGAGTTGTATCAGAGCAGAGGTAGCCTTCCCAGATGCAGACACCCTCCGTCGCCAGATGGAAGCCGACGAAGCATACTGCCGCGCGTGGATAGCACAGCACCACGCCTTAGAGCCTGGTTCCACAACCGTACTGGAGCACATCCATGGTGACCAAGGAACGAAAAGCTGAAATCATCCAGCAGTTCGGTGGAAGCCCGACAAACACCGGGGCTGCAGAGGTACAAATAGCTCTGCTTACCGAACGCATCCGCCACCTGAGCGAGCATTTAGAGAAGCACTCACAGGACCATCACAGTCGCCGTGGGCTCATTCTGCTGGTCGGCAAGCGACGCCGCCTTCTCAACTATCTTGCCCGGACCGACTGGGAACGCTACCAACGACTCCTCCAAGCTCTGGCACTGCGCAAGTAATAGCAGTAGAAAAGCAAGCACTATGGACACAGAAGCAATTCAGACCCAGCAAGAAAGTCTCTCAGAAAACACCGACATTTCCGTTACGACGATGGAAGATGGCACCGTCCGGGTTTCTACCACCCTGAACGGGCGTCCGTACGCAATAGAAACCGGTCTATATGCTCAGCAAGCTGACGCTGCCGTGACGGTCTGGCATGGTGATACGATGGTGCTAACCACCGTTTGTACCGCCGAAGAACCTCTGCCTGCCGTGGATTTCCTGCCATTGGCAGTAGATTATCGAGAAAAGTCGTCCGCCGCCGGGAAGATTCCTGGAAGCTTCTATCGCCGCGAAGGGCGTCCGACAGATAAGGAGGTGCTCTCGGCGCGCCTGATTGACCGCCCCAGCCGCCCACTTTTCCCCAAAGGCTGGCGCTACGAAACGCAGATTATTGCAACTGTCTTTTCCTACGACCGGGAAATTGATGGAGATACCCTTGCAGCTACGGGTGCTTCCGCTGCTTTGATGATCTCCGATATCCCCTTTGCCGGCCCTTTTTCTGAAGTGCGTGTTGGACGCATAGACGGGGAGTTCATTATCAACCCTACTTACAGCCAGCTCCAGCTTTCTGACATGGACATTGTCGTAGCAGGCACGGATGCCTCCATCGTGATGGTAGAAGGTGGAGCCAAAGAGGTTTCAGAAAGCGATTTCTTGGCCGCCTTGGAATATGCTCAGGAAGCCATTCGTCAGCTGAATGCCCTCCAGCGACGTCTGGTCGAGCTGGTTGGACGCCCTAAGCGGGAGCTCCCGCACGACACAGTTTTAGAAGAGCTCGCCACTTTCGTCGCTCAAACGGCACAGGAGGACATCCGCAGTTTCATCCGCCAGATCACTACGAAAGAACAGCGTTCTGCGTGGCGCAAGGAGTTGCGAAACCGCGTTCTGCAAGTTCTCTCAGAAGCGGCAAACACTCATCCAGAATGGCAGACGCTGCCTCTGGAGTCACTGGTATCTTCCTTTTTGACTGAGCTGGAGCGCCACGAATTGCGGCAGATGCTCTTGACTGAAGGACGGCGGCTTGATGGCCGAACCCCTACCCAGATCCGCCCAATCCTCTGCCGCGTGGGAATTCTGCCACGCACACACGGTTCAGCCTTCTTCATGCGTGGCGAAACCCAGAGCCTGGCCACTACTACACTGGGTACTAAGGGCGACGAACAAATTGTCGATGGACTCCTACCAACATATACCCGGCGCTTCATGTTCCACTACAACTTTCCGCCGTATAGCACGGGCGAAATCCGCCGCCCGGGGCCACCCAGTCGTCGCGAGGTCGGTCACGGGAACTTAGCGGAACGGGCTCTGGAACCCCTGCTTCCATCGGAGGAAGAATTCCCGTACACCATTCGCGTGGTCTCAGACATTTTGGCATCTAACGGCTCCTCCTCCATGGCAAGCGTCTGCGCCGGAAGCTTAGCTCTCTTTGACGCTGGCGTCCCCCTGCGCAAAGCTGCCGCCGGCATCGCTATGGGCCTCATCAAGGAAGACGACCACATGGTCATCCTTTCCGACATTCTTGGCGACGAAGACCATCTGGGCGACATGGACTTCAAAGTTGCCGGTACCGCTGACGGCATCACGGCATGCCAAATGGACATCAAAATCGAGGGCATCTCTCTAACGCTTATGGCTCAGGCACTGGAGCAGGCCCGTCAGGCCAGATTGTACATTTTAGAGCTCATGAACCAAACGCTGCCTAAACCGCGTCCGCAGCTTTCTTCGTACGCTCCGCGACTGACCATAATCACCATCCCGGTGGAAACCATAGGTCTGGTCATCGGCCCCGGTGGAGAAACCATTCGACGCATTGTGCAGGAAACAGGAGCTGAAATCAACATTGAGCAGGATGGGCGCGTCCTTGTGGCTGCACCCTCGGAGGAGGCGCTCCACAAGGCAGTCACCTATATTCAAGGCTTGACTCAGGTACCGCAGTTGGGGCAAGTCTATACGGGCATCGTCCGAGAAATCCGGGAAGGCTTAGGAGCTATTGTGGAGTTCCTACCGCGGCGCCTGGGCTTGCTGCACATCTCCCAAATTGATTACCGTCCATTCAACGCTATTTCAGAAGTGCTCAAAGTGGGGGATGTTGTAGATGTCAAGCTGATTGAGATTCAGCCGGACGGGAAATTCCGTTTGAGTCGGAAGGCGTTGCTACCGTCCCCCTCACAGCCTCAGGAACGCGGACGCCGGGGTGATCTGCGCGAACAGCCCCGCCGCCCCGAAAACCATCATCGTGCTGACAGACCAACCTCCCGAGGAGCTCCCCCGAACCGCCCCCGCCATCTGTGATGGCTAGGCCAAAAGCGCCTGCTTCCGCTCTATGGCCCGCCGCACCTCGTGGGCAAACGTTGCGGTGCTGAGCGGCTTGACAATATAGGCATCAAACCCCTGCTGTAAATAGTATTGCTGATCACTCTCCTGTGCCAGACCCGTTACTGCAATAACCGGTATTTCCCCTCCACCTG
>JANWXA010000082.1 GCA_025055465.1 Candidatus Kapaibacterium sp. | reverse complement strand
GTGCTGATTTTTCATGCCGGTACCAAGTGGGATAATGCGGCTCTCTGGACTGCCGGCGGACGCGTGCTCAATGTTGTTGCCCTTGCTCCTACGTTACAGGAAGCACGCCAGCGTTGCTATGAAGCGGTAGACACTATCCACTTTGAGGGCAAGACATATCGGCGAGATATTGCTCTTGGAGTTCCCCCATGAGAATTGCGGTGACCGGTGGGGCAGGCTTCATTGGTTCGCATGTTGCAGAGGCTTATTTACGTGCAGGGCACGAGGTTGTCGTTGTAGATAATCTCTCCACAGGCTGTCGTGCAAACGTCCCGCAGGGCGCAGAGTTGCAGGTCATGGACATTGCTGATCCAGCCCTTGTTGAGTTCCTTATTGAACAGCGTATCGAGATAGTGAACCATCATGCTGCTCAGGTCTCCGTGCACCTCTCAATTCAAGATCCCCTCCGGGATGCTCAATACAACGTACTTGGGAGCCTCAATGTCTATGAGGCTGCTCGACGTGCTGGTGTTCGGCGCATTATCGTTGCCTCCTCTGGAGGCACTGTCTACGGCGAGCAACAGGACCTGCCAGTGACGGAAGCGCATCCACTGCAACCTCTCTCTCCATATGGAGTGGCAAAGGTGGCAGCCGAACACTATCTCCGGTGCTATAGTCGCCTCTATGGTATAGAAGCTGTCGTCTTGCGATACACGAACGTGTACGGTCCCCGTCAAAATCCCTATGGGGAAGCAGGGGTGGTAGCGATTTTCACTGAACGGTTGCTGCGGGGGCAGACGCCGATCATATATGGGGACGGGGAGCAGACACGAGATTACGTTTACGTTACCGATGTTGCCGAAGCGAATGTTTTGGCCCTCCAACCAAGTGCGTGTGGGGTATACAACTGCTGCAGTGGGGTAGAGACCAGCGTGAATGCTCTTCTGGAGATGCTGCAGCAGCTTGTAGGTACACGGCTGTCCCCGCAATATGCTCCTCTGCGCATAGGTGAGCTGCGGCGGAGTGCGTGTTCCTACGCTCGGATCGCGTGCTCCTTGGGGTGGTATCCTCGCACCCCACTGCCAGAGGGTTTGGCACGAACTGTTGCGGCGTTCCGGAAGTGTGGAAGAGAATGAAGCTCGCTACTGGCGACTGGCTCGTTGTGCTTGCTTATGTCCTTGCCATACTCGTCGTCGGTTTTGGGATAGCTCCGCGCTGGCGGGGTGAACACCGAGGGGAAGCGGAGGAATATCTTCTGGCGGGACGGCAGTTGACACTGCCACTTTTCGTAGCGACTCTCGTGGCGACATGGTATGGTGCAATCTTGGGGGTTGGTGAATTTGTGTACCGCTATGGCATCGTTGCTTGGCTCTGCATCGGGGTTCCGTACTACTTGGTTGCTGCCGCTTTTGCTATCGTGCTTGCTGGGCGTATCCGGAGCTCGCAGACATTGACAATTCCACAGCAAATGCGCCTCTTCTACGGTGAAAGCGCTGGGCGTGTTGCAGCCCTGCTTGTGCTCCTCATCACTATCCCGAGCGCGTATTTACTGATGTTGGCAACCCTGGTGAGAGCTCTGACCGGTTGGTCTCTGGAAATAGCTATCGTCGTCGGTGCAGTGCTCTCGGTTGCCTATCTCTACACAGGAGGCTTCAAAGCTGATGTGCTGACGAACGCTGTACAGTTTCTGCTGATGTACGCTGGATTCTTTGTCCTCGCATGGTTTAGTGTTCAGCATCTGGGGGATCCCGTGCAGATGTGGAAGACTCTTCCGCAGACGCATCGGAGCGTTCCTGGGGCGCTGGGTTGGATGGCTGTCGTCGTGTGGTTCGTTATTGCTATGCAGACATTCGTGGATCCCAGCTTTTATCAGCGTTGTGCAGCAGCCCGCTCAGTGCGCACCGCCCGGATGGGGATTGCGGTATCGGTGCTCTTTTGGCTGCTGTTCGATACGCTGAGCATAACGACGGCGTTATATGCCCGGGCATTTATCCAAACAGAACCTCTCGGTGCTTATCCAGCCTTAGCCGAAGTGGTCTTGCCAGAGGGCTGGAAAGGGCTGTTCGTGGTGGCACTTTTTGCGACGGTGATGTCTACACTGGAGAGTTACGCGTTTCTGAGCGCAGCGACTATAGGACACGACCTGCTGGGGTATTTCCCGCGGCTTGCTGGGCGATATTCTGTGCGGCAGCTAACTCGGTTGGGGCTGATATTGGCAGTAAGTGTAGCGGGGCTTATGGCATGGGTGTTGCCATCGGTGGTGGAGCTTATTATGCGAACTGCGTCAGTAGCTGTCCCAGCCTTGCTGTTCCCGTTTCTGTTTGGATATGCCGTACATCGTCGTCTACCGGCTCGTCGGGTAGGGCTTCTCATGGCAGTGACAGCAGCGTCCAGCGCGCTGTGGATGGGTATTCGTATGACGCAGTCGGCACTTGGGATCGTACAGGCGATAGAGCCCGCATTTGTGGGCATTGTGGTGGGTATGTGCATCAGCCTCCTTTGGAGCAAACCACGCTATGCAGCAGCAGGTATGGACAGTCTCTAATGTGCTGAGTTTACTGCGGCTTCTTCTGGTTGTACCTCTGGTGTGGGCTCTCTGGGAAGAGGCAACTCCGTGGGTGTTGTCAGCGGGGCTTATTGCATTCCTTACTGATGTGGCCGATGGAATGCTTGCTCGACAGCGACAGGATGTGACGGATCTGGGGAAAGTCCTGGACCCCCTGGCGGATAAGGTCGTAGCGGGTGCATCAGCACTGGTCCTGGTACTGCAACAAAAGCTGCCTCTGTGGTTTGCTCTTCTTGTAGTCGGGCGAGACGCTCTGCTGTTGCTGGGCGGGTGGCTTGCCTGGCGGTGGGCAGGAAGCGTTTTGCCGTCGCTTCCGCCGGGCAAGTGGACTGCATTGGCGATAGCCGCAACGCTCCTTGCTGGCTATCTACGATGGGAGGATTGGGTTGCCGTTGGCATCGCATTGAGTGTTTTGGGCATGGTTTCTTCCACTGGCGTCTATGTCCGCCGTTGGTGGGAGGTCTACCAACGCTGGAGGGCCTCCGTGCCTTTTTCCCGGTAGCCCACTGCAGTGCTTCTCTCCCAGGTTTCCCATCCAAGGTCGGGCTGGTGGGGGGCAGAGCTGCTTTTTTCGGGCTTACGCAAAGAGCAACTTGTGTAAATTGTTGATAGCTTGTGTGTTACTGAGTGAGCGTGAGAAGAAACGTACTATCGTGGAGGTTTCTCATGCAACGACGGGACTTTCTCACAGCAGCAGCGCATCCACTTCGGCGGGGAATGGAAGTCTTGCAGCGTGTACTCGCCCAGCCACCAATTCGGACACAGGGTGGGCTGGAACCGTACGTCCCCTCGTCGGAAATCCCGTGGGATGAACGGAGCGCGGGGCATTTATTGCGGCGTACTGGCTTCCAGTGTACGAAGGGCGAGATAGAGTGGGCGCTTTCGCGTTCCCCACAAGAAGTGGTTGACACTCTCCTCCAGAACTTGCCTGCACCTGAACCGCCAGACTCGTGGGTCAATGAAGAGCCTCGGCGTCCGCCGGACCTGGCCCTGGATGCTCAGCGTATGGCGGAGTTGCAGTGGTGGTGGCTCCGTCTGATGGCGGAAACGGGCCTGTCACTGAGGGAAAAGATGGTCTTCTTCTGGCACAATCACTTTACCACAGACAAAGACAAGGTGCGTACGCCACAGTACCACTACATCCAGCATGATACCTTCCGCCGGATGGTTTGGGGAAACATCCGAGCGCTCACGCAAAGGATGGTTTCCGATCCGGCAATGTTGATTTATTTGGACAACAACGAGAACATTGTCGGGAACCCCAATGAGAATTTTGCTCGAGAGCTTCTGGAGCTTTTCACCCTTGGGGTGGGCAACTATACAGAGTGGGATGTTGTTGCTGCAACACGAGCACTAACAGGCTGGCGTGTTATCGGCCTCCGTTCTGTTTTTATCCCGCAACGTTTCGACGATGGGATCAAAACCTTTTTGGGGCAGACCGGCCCCTGGGGAACAGAGGACACTATCCGGATTATCTTTGAGCATCCAGAGTGCTCGCGTTTCTTTGCACGGAAACTTTATCGCTTTTTTGTCTATATGGAACCGGACGAGCAGATTGTTCAGCAGTTAGCGCAGCAGTTGATAGCCAATAATTTTGAGCTCAAGCCTGTTCTCCGTACTCTGCTTGGGAGTGCTCATTTCTTTGCTCCGCAATTCTATGGGGCGCAGATCAAGTCTCCCTTGGATTTTGTGGTTGGGCTCTTGCGACAATTTGAAGTTCGACATCCGGAAGCATATAGTTATGCTGTGCGAGCAGCCTCTGCGCTGGAGCTGGAGCTACTCAACCCACCGACAGTTGAGGGCTGGAAGGGCCACCGGCTCTGGATCACAAGCATGACGTTGCCACTTCGACAGCGGATCGCTGAAGCGCTCATAGATGGGCGAACTTTTGGGGGGGCACAACTACCATTTAGAGTAGATGCACTGGGTTTTGCGCGCCGATTTGCCTCACATAACCAAGCTCGACAATTTGTGCGGGATGTTGCACGCTTTTTGCTGGCTTATCCCATTACAAAGGAACAAGAAGACTGGCTCTTTGCAGAGCTCTTGCAGGGTTCGCCAGAATACGAGTGGAGTATCGCTGCTCCGAACGCAGACGCCCGGATACGGTTGCTTCTGAAGGCTATAGTGCGGTTGCCAGAATATCAGCTCACGTAACACAGTGTAGGGGAACCCATGGAACGGCGCAATTTTCTTAAGTACTCTCTGAAGGCAGGCCTACTTCTCTCTGCGCTCCCAGCTTTGGGCCGTTTCCCGACGAGGGCGCTGGCATACTCGCCGGTCATGGACCGCTTTCGACGCCTGACCGGGCAAAGTGACCGGGTTTTTGTGCTTATCCAGCTTCAAGGGGGGAATGACGGCCTCAATACGCTGGTGCCCATAGAGAACGCCCTCTATTACAATGCTCGTCCAACTATTGCTATCCCAAAGGCACAAACTCTCAAGCTAACGGATACATTGGGCTGGCATCCGGTACTTTCGGGCCTCAAAGCCTTATACGACCGAGGCGAGCTGGCCATTGTGCAGGGGGTTATTTATCCAAATCCCGACCGCTCGCATTTCCGGGGCACTGACATTTGGGTGACGGCCACAGATGCTGACGTCTTTCTGGGAACTGGTTGGATTGGACGTTACCTGGAAACGCTTGCGGAAGATTTGCCACCCGGGGAAATCCCTCCCGAACCGCTGGCAGTTCAAATCGGAGGCGCCTCATCGTTGCTACTGCAGAGTGAGCGTGGCCTTATGGGGATTAGTTTCCGCGATCCTCGTGAGTTCTACCGTCTGGTCACCCAGGGTGAGATAGGCTTCGGTGGATCCTTGCCCGACACACCAGCGGGCCACGAGCTGTTGTTCGTTCGCACCGTTGCTCAAGCTGCTCAGCGTTATGCACAGCAGGTGCGGCAAGCGGCTGAACGGGGAGCTAATCGGGCGACATATCCAGATACAGACCTGGCGCAGAAGTTGCGTATTGTTGCTCAGTTAGTTAGCGGGGGGTTGGGGGCGAAAGTCTACGTCGTCGGAATAGAGCGCAATGCTTTTGATACCCACGCGTACCAGGGAGGCGTCACGGGTGTGCATGCCTCGCTCCTGCGAGAACTGTCCGATGCCCTGAAAACTTTCCTGGATGATGTCAAGGCCTTGGGAATTGCTGACCGTATTGCAGGGATGACATTCTCTGAGTTCGGGCGCCGTGTTCAGGAGAACGCTACTGCGGGCACAGACCATGGTACAGCGGCGCCGCTATTTGTCTTTGGCACCCAGGTGCTTGGAGGTCGTCTCCATGGGCGAGATCCAGACTTGACCAATTTGGATCCGAGAGGAGACCTGCTGATGGAGTATGACTATCGTCAGGTCTACGCAGCAGCGTTACTACAGTGGTTTGCGATACCCCGGACCCAGGCGCAGCGTGTGCTATTGCGTGAGTTCGCTCCACTACCACTGTTCCAATCACCCAGCGGAGTGGAAGAAATACAGCCGTGGGAGTTTAACTTAGAGGCTCATCCCAACCCTGCCTCGCAGGAGGCTATGATTGCTTTTACCCTGCCAGAAGCTGCTGCTGTCGAGCTGGCGCTGTTGGATCTCCAGGGTCGCTTTGTGAGCTGTATTCTTAGCGGGGACTACTCTGCTGGTAGCTATCGCGTACCTGTGCGTTTGGCAGAGCTGCCCTCGGGTCTTTACATTTATCGTCTGCGCGTCGGACGCCGTACGGTGCTGAGAGCGCTCGAGGTAGTGCGCTGAAGAAAAGGAGACCGTCCTATACCTCCTCCAACGGAAGGATGTCCAGCACTCGTTCCAGTCCGGCTCCCCGCCGGAGGATGTGGGGCGATTCTTCCGTCAGGTCAATAATGGTGGAGGGGCCAAGGAAACGATGCGGGGGGCTCTCTATAATGATATCTACCTGGGAGGCGAAGCGCTCTACCAGTTCTTCTGGGTCTGCGAACTCCTCATCGTCGCTCACGGCGCTGATGGAGATGATGGGGGAGCCTACGGTGCGGAGCAAGGCCAGGCAGACTGTCGAGTCTGGTACGCGGATACCGACGGTCTTGCGCTTGAGGTCCTGAGCGTAGTAAGGTACAGCTTTCGTGGCCGGGAGGATGAAAGTATAGGGGCCGGGCACCAGCCGTTTCAGTATACGGTAAGCATGTGTAGACACGTAGGCGAACTCGGCAAGATGTTTCAGCGAGTCGCAAAGGAAAGTCAGTGGCTTGCCCGTAGGCAGTCGGCGGATGAAGCGCAGTCGGTCAATTGCTAATTTATCGCCCAACTGGCACCCCAGTGCAAAACCGGTGTCGGTTGGGTAAAGGAGAAGGGCGCCACGGTGGAGGGCTTCCGCGATGCGCTCCAGCTTGTGACTTTCGGGGGTTTGCGAATGAAGGTGGAAACGCACAGCTTTCATCGGATTCTGTTCACTGTTGGGAGACAGGTATAGATGGTATGTCTTTTACCGCGGGAAAGGTTATACGAAACGTTGTACCCTTCCCTCTTCCTTCAGAGAAGATGGCAAGGTGTGCTCGATGTGCCTTCACGATGTGCCAGATGACGCTCAGCCCCGTTCCCGTGGAGTCTTCCCCTGCGGTGGGCTGTCCCGAAGGACGCCCAGAACCTGATAATGCTGCCTGGATGTTTTCAGTACCCATTCCAATACCAGTATCGGTGACTTCTAAGTGTACCACCCCTCCTTCGGGGATGAGGCAGAGCGTTACTGATCCACCTGACGGAGTGTGTTTGATGGAATTTCCGACAAGGTTTGAGAGAAGGTGCTCCAGTAGAGTGGGGTCACCCTCAATGAGCGGGACAGCAATACTGGTGGGAAGCTGTAAGCGGATGGCTATGCCCTTTACCTGAGCAGAGCTCTGAAAGTGTGTCGCTGTCCGTTCAGCCAGCTCCGATAAGGCAACGGGTCTCCGCTGGAAAGGTACTGTTGAGGGGTCCAGTGCGGCAATGGATAGCATGTAGGCACATAACTGCTCTAAGGTGTGCAGGATTTCCTGTCCGAGAATTATGAGTTCATTTCCGCGAGCCGTTAGCTGCAGGACGTCGGTAAGCTCATCCCCGAGCATCCGCAGGTTGGCAGCGATGCCTTTATGTCATGGATAAGGAAGCGCATCATCTGTTCGCGCAGGGCAAACAATCGCTGCAGCTCTTCGTATGCTTGCTGGGGTGTTTGAGTTCGTTCTGTAATGCGCTCTTCCAGGTACTGGTAGTGGTGCTGTACTTGGGCTCTCAAGTCCTGCTGAGAACGGCGTAACAGAGTCGTATGCCGGAGCCGTTGCAAAATGAGGCCTAACTGCAGTAAGTCTATGGGCTTGGCAACATAGTAAGCGCAGCGAAGCTCATTGATAGCTGTCTGAATTGCTTCGTGCTCTGTGTGTGCGGTAATGAGGATACGCTCGGTTTCGGGGCAGCGCTCCATGGCGAGACGCAAGAGGGCAAGTCCGTCACCATCGGGCAGTCGGAGATCAACAAGCAGGATATCAGGGCAGTGTCCGTTCAGGAGCCGAGTTCCTTCGGCGACAGAAGCAGCGAGCTTAACGGTGGCCCAGTTATTGAAATAATCGGCAACAGCGATACCGAAATCCTGCTCATCATCCACGAAGACGATAAGCGGTTGGGTGGAGGTGGTCATGGTGTAGGCCCATTGTCCAGTTGAACCTGGACGGGGCTGGCGGTATAGCGACGGCGGAGCAGAAAGTAGAGAGGGATGCCTGCTGCAACCAAGGCTATGCC
>JANWXA010000081.1 GCA_025055465.1 Candidatus Kapaibacterium sp. | reverse complement strand
GATCGCTCTCTTAGGCTGCGTAGTCAATGGACCTGGTGAGGCCAGCGAAGCCGACATCGGGATCGCAGCCGGACGCGGCGTGGCGATCCTGTACCGAAAGGGTGAAGCGATACGCAGAGTGAGGGAAGACGAGATTGTAACGGCGATCCTGGAAGAGCTGGAGCGCTTCGAACCCGAGGAATAGCGGCCTCTGATGGAGCTTCACCTACAGGGGAAGAACGCGCTCGTCTGCGGTAGCACCCAAGGGATTGGACGTGCAATTGCTGAAACCTTCGCAGCAGCAGGCGCTTGTGTCACTCTCCTGGCGCGCAATCCTGAACGACTAAAAGCCGCGCGTGCCCAGCTCCCTACACCCCACGGACAGCGTCATTCTATAGTAGCAGCCGATTTCTCCGCCCCGGACGACGTAGAGCGCCACATACGGGAGCACATGGAACAGGCAGCCACTGTCTACCATATCCTGGTGCACAACACTGGAGGACCGCCTCCGGGAAAGCTGTTCGAGGCCCCCCTCTCCGCCTTTGATGCTGCCTTCAGACAACATCTCTGGACAGCGCACATCCTCATGCAAGCATTGCTACCGGGGATGCGTGCCGAAGGATACGGGCGTATTCTGCTCATTCTCTCCACATCTGTACGCCAACCAATTGAAGGGCTGGGCATCTCCAACACTGTCCGAGCAGCTCTGGCGAGCTGGATGAAGACCCTCTCGGTAGAAGTCGCTCCCTGGGGTATCACTGTTAACGCCATCTTGCCTGGCAGCATTTCCACCCAGCGGCTCCAGAAACTATGGGAATATCAAGCTCAGCAGTCGGGAATTAGTGTTGAGGAGGTTGTTGCCCGTGCAATAGAGCAGATCCCTGCAGGGCGGATTGGTCAGCCACATGATATCGCTGCCCTCGCCGCCTTCTTAGCCTCTCCGGCAGCAGCGTATATTACTGGCGTCTGCATCCCGGTGGACGGGGGACGAACTCGCTGCCTGTGATTACGGAAGGCGTACCACAACACCCTCCACGCTCCACCGCGGCTTGAGCTCAAGCGGACCAAGAAGGGCGTACCGTTCAGCAAAGCGGTACGGAAAGGGAACACCAGCCGTATAACGCCCATTCCCATCAGCATCGCAGAAGACTTCCACCTCGTAAAAACCCGGGGGAACTTCCCGAAAACGCCACGGACCGGGGCGCAAGATATTCAGCTTCCACGTCCCAGACCCACCCCGTACCGCTCGCAGTAAGACCACATACGGGCCGGAACATGGACCGCTATCCTGTACCTCGCCAGCAATATCGGCGTAGTGTCGAGTGTCCACCACCTGAAAGCGGCGTATCACAAACGTATCGGCCAAGAGGCGGCCACCAGGAAGCCGGTTTGTCCGAAACTGTACCCGCAAGTGATACCATCGAGCAGCTTCCCATCGCTCCATCGGGAGCACACGCCAGTGGTGTGGAGCACGCACTTCCCAAAGAATCGGGGCCATCCGACCATGCTCGTCAGCAACCGTAACCGTCGCTGTAGAGCTATCCAGGGGGGATTCCGCAACGAGTTCTATGGGCTGCCAGGGGAGTATCGAACGTGTGCTATCTCGTAGGAGCAACACCCAACGCACAGTTGCCGTATCAGGATTCCCCCGGAAGCGAAAGCGCCACCGACGTTCTCCTGAAACCATATTCCCCGCTGTATCCCGGATTCCGCCGGGGACAAGCTCCAGGAAGCATGTCGCAGCCGTATCCACCGCGGGCCCGGCAAACAGTACTTCCACCACTTTAGGATTCCCCGGCAATAGATACGCCGCCACTATCGGTAACTGCACAGCCGCTGCACTATCCTCCGCAAAAAATGCCGCGGCCGTGACTGAAGATGTATCCACAGGCTCGCTGAAAAGAACGTGCAGGCGCTGCCGGCTCACAGAGCGTACGTACACAACAACTGGTGCGACTGTATCCACCGGTAAATTGAGCCGAAGGGAAACAGTTGCAGGACTGTCCTCGCGAACTACAACAGGGATTACCGTTGTCCCGATGGCATCCCGCCCGACACTGTACAGTCCATCGCGATCAGCATCCCGCAATGCAAACAGGCGATACTCTCCCTCAGGAAGCCCTTGGAGCTGGAAGGTACCAGCAGTTCCGATTTGTGTCCAATACCGTGTCCGGGTATGAGCCGGGTTGAGCGTATCAGGATTGATCTTCATAAGGGGATAAGCAAGCACGAAGACGCCCACCGGCTGGGCATCCACAAGGCGTCCTTCAATACGTCCACGGTCAATGTGTGAGCCTGTAGCAAAGACAACGCTCGTTGATGTCTCGGCTGTATTACCCGCCATGTCCCGATACTCGCTACCGAGTGTGAGCACATACGTTGTATTGGAATCCAACGGTTCGACAAAACGGACATGTAGCGTCGTCCCCCACCAATCCCACGAGGCCTCCCACGGCTTCGGAGGCTGGAGACGAAGAGCCCCCAAAACGGAAGCTTTGTCAACGAATTCGCTAAAACGGAGCGTAACGCTCCTGCCACGAAAGTTTATCGTTCCAGAAACGGGCTCAGTTGCCACAACGCGCGGTGCCTCCCGGTCAGGGGGACCACCAGGCGGTGGCAGAGGATTCGCACAGCCACACAGGAAAATGCCCCACAGGCAGCAGAACTTAGAACCGGGCAACATGCTCCTCGGGTAGCGGAATAACCTCCCTTTGCGGACACCGTACACCCACCATACCCAGGACCCCAAGGGCATAAAGGCTCTCCATGCCGACATAAATGGCCGCCACAGCGAGTCCACCCCACTGCGGAAAGGCAACCGTGGCCGCCAGGAAACCACAGCCCAACACAATGGCTGCCCAAACAACAATGAGACGCTGATACCGCCGGAAGGTCAGCCCATACGCCTCGGCAAGATGTGATAGCATCACTGCCGGCAATGCCCAGCCCATGACCTGCAACATCGTCACAGCCTCCGGAATGCGGAAGGTTTGCTCTATGAGCCACGGCGCCAAGGCGGCCACCACAGCAGCACCAGGAATCCCCACGGCGCTACTTACCCCTACGGTCCAAAGTAAGGAAAAGCGGCCTGGTTCTCTGGCAAATTGGGGTAAAAGAACTCGGAAGAAAGCATTGGGCAAGATCCGGAGTACGACAACAAACCGCTGTGCGGCGGAGTAGGCTCCTATGACCGCTGGTGCAGCACCCATCCAGCCTAGAAAGAGTACGCCAAAGCGGGCATAGCCGACTGTTAGAAAACTAAAAGCAATCCAATACCAGCGTTCACGCAGGACGCGGACCGAATGGCCACACACCCCCCACAGCCGACGAGTCGCCACATCCCGCAGGAACTCCCCCACATAGGTTCTCCAGGGAAACCATCCCGGCTCCCAACGGCGCAGTATGCTACCCAACCACACCCACGCTGGGATGGCATTTGCAAGCCCCTGTGCGAGAATAACCACAAACAGGGGATAGCCCAACAGCAGTGCAACAATTCCGCCGAGAGCTCCTGCAGTACTGGTTACTGCGATAACTGTTCCTAACAAGGTCATTTTCCCCAAGCCCTGAAGCGCTGCCGCATAGCTCCCAACAAAACTGTGGACCAGCATGATCACGAAGGCAGCCACCGTGGGAACTACCGCATCGGATCGCCCTACAAGAAGAGTGAGGCCTATGCCTACAGGAAGGCCTACCACTGCTAAGTACCACTTTGTCAGTTGAGCATCCCGCAGTGATGCGGCAACCTTCCCCGTGCGCGCCACCTCCTGTGCAAGGGTCACCGCAAAGTTGGCATCCACAAACATCTGCAGAAGAAGGGCCTGCGCCATGCTGAATGAAAAGACGCCCAGCTCGTCTGCACCACGGGTTCGCGCCAGCACAATGGAGAACAGGACGACGCTCACAATCCCCAAGCCATCAGCCACCAGGAAGGCGCCGACGGAGCGCACCATCTGTCCTACCGAGTGCCGCATCCAAGATCGTCTTGAAGCCCGTATTTTCGCGTGCGCATTGACGTATACCACTCCACGGTAGCTCAACGGTCAGAGCACCTGGCTGTTAACCAGGGGGCTGTGGGTTCGAATCCCACCCGTGGAGCTGAGCTCGGACGTCATGGTACACTCCATGCGAAGGAAGGCGGCGTTGAGAAACGCCGCCCTCTGTTTCCCTCCCCTTCCCATTCCTTCTCGATTCAAGAACAGCCCCAAACTTCCGATACATCCTCTGGATTCATAGCAGGGTGTACACATGCCCTATGGGCCCTCCTGCAGCAGGATGGCATGTCCGCTGCTGGAGGAGCCACAGAGCGTGGGTCTCAATAACAGGCACGCAGTACTGATGTTTGTTATTCTCGGGCTGGCCATCGTTTTTGCCAGCATCATCGCCGGGTATACGCTGCACGGTGGACAGCTTTTGGTGTTGTTTCAAATAAGCGAATTCCTCATCATCGGCGGAAGCGCTCTCGGCGCCCTCTTGATTGCCAACCCTCCCGACCTCTTGCGCCGCATCGTACGGGGAGTAATTGTCACAGTGCGGGGAAACCGCCTCACCAAGGCTGCCTACTTGGAGTTGCTGCAGTTTCTCTACGAGCTCCTCCAACTGGCAAAGCGCGAAGGACTGATTGCATTGGAGCAACACGTGGAAAACCCAGAGAACAGCACCATTTTCGCTAAATACCCAACCGTCTTGGCAAATCAGCACGCCGTTGCCTTCTTCTGCGATACAATGAAAGTCGTCCTCAACGGGGGAATTCCGCCACATGACTTAGAGGACCTGATGGACCTGGATTTAGAAACCATACACCACAAGGAAACCCGCGCACCTGCTGCTTTGATTACTGTCGCTGATGCTCTCCCTGGATTAGGCATCGTGGCAGCCGTATTGGGCGTGGTCATCACCATGGGCAAAGTCGATCAACCACCGGAAGTTGTCGGACACAGCATTGCAGCGGCACTGGTAGGAACTTTCCTGGGCGTGCTGCTCTCCTACGGTGTCGTTGGCCCCATCGGGCGGAGCCTGGAAAACCATACCCACGCCGAACACCGCTACCTGAACTGTATCAAAGCCACAATCCTGGCGTTTGTCAAGGGGGCACCTCCTGTAGTAGCCGTCGAGTACGGGCGCCGAGCAATTGACCCGGACTTCCGGCCCAGTTTTCAGGAGACCGAGGATGCTGTCAAACGGACTCGGTAACAGCCGATGGCAGAACAGCGTCGTGAAGAACCGATCATTTTCCGTAAACGGCGTCGGGGCGAGCAACACGCACACCACGGTGGAGCCTGGAAGGTCGCCTATGCTGATTTTGTCACCGCCATGATGGCGTTCTTCCTGGTTATGTGGATCATGCAGCTCAGTGAATCCGCCAGGAAAGCCATCGCCAGCTATTTCAACGAACCTGGTGCCTTCCACTTCCTAACAGGCAAAGCATTGCCGATAGATATCAAAATGCGCCCAGCTCGGTACGTACTGGAAAAAGGTGCCGATTACTATGACAATTTCTCCGAACGAGGCGGACCATATCAGCCGTTTCCCATCGGGATTGGGGTAGCAGGCGTGAGCCCCGAAGAGTGGAAACAGTTACAAAAAGACAGCGCTCAAGCTTCTCAGCGTCTGGAAGAGGTTCAGAAAGAACTGCAGCGAATGCTGCAGGAGCTGGCAACTACTAACCCAGAAATTGGGGAACTCTTGGGCTCCCTGCGCCTGGAAATGACCCCAGAAGGTTTACGGATTGAACTACTGGAAACCCGGGAAAACCTTTTCTTCCGTGTTGGCAGCGCGGAATTGCGTTCCCCAGCCGTCCATCTCCTACAGCGGCTTGGCATCGCCCTGGGGAAGCTCCCCAATTACGTGGAAATAGAAGGCCATACTGACAGCCGCTCCTATTCGCCCCGCTCTCCCTATACGAACTGGGAGCTCTCTGCCGACCGAGCTAACGCGGCCCGCCGCGTCTTGGAAACCTCGGGTCTATGGAGCGGACAGGTCAGTAGCGTCGTGGGGTACGCCGACCGAAAGCTGCGCGTGCCAGAAAACCCATTTGATACATCCAACCGCCGCGTGAGTATCCTGGTGCGAAAGCTCACTACTTTGGACTTTTTGCGCCTGATGCAGGCTCAGCGCAGTGACACTTTGGAGCCGACCCAAAGGCAATGAGAAGTTTCAGCATCCTCGTGGTGGACGACCAGCCTGCCGTTCTGGCAGCATTGGAGAATGCCATTCGCGCCTTTTTCCCAAGCGCCCGCATCTTGCTCAGTTCCAATGCCGACGAAGCCTGGAACCTCGTCCACCAATATCGTCCTGACATTGTGCTCAGCGACATTGCCATGCCAACAGGTATCAGTGGGCTGGAGCTGTGCACACGCATCAAAGCCAACCCTGATCTACGCACGACCTACGTCATTTTGATGACCGCCTTCTCCCATGCAGAGTGGCAGGGACAAGCAATTCAGCATCGAGCAGACGCCTTCCTCCGCAAGCCCTTTCGCCTGCCGGAATTGCAGGAAAAACTGGAGGCTGCTCTGCGAGCGATAGAGTTGTTTCAAGCCCGCCACGTGCAAACACCAGAATCCCCTGCAGCCGGTGATGACCTACTCTCGCTTCTCACCTCTATTCTCCGCCTGCGTTCCCCTTCCCTGGTAGAACTGGTGAACCCTCTGATGCAGACCTGCCGCTGGCTCAGCGAGCATACAGAAGAACTGCCCGAAGAAGAGCGTCCCCTCCTCCCACTGGCAGGCTTTGTCTATGTCCTTGGGCGTCTTGCCTTGCCAGATCAATTGCTCCAAGAACCGCTCACCCGCTCTGGCTACCTTAGCCATGAGCTCATGATCCAAGTCCTGCTGGGAGCTGCTACCCTCTGCCACCAACACCCCCGGTTAGCGCCGGCAGCGCCGATTGTCGGCGCCATCTGCGAGAATTACGATGGATCTGGCGTCCCCGAAGGGCGTCGAGCATGGGAAATTCCGCTGGCAGCACGCCTCCTGCGCTTAGCAGTTGACTTCGAGGAAATGCTATGGAGTTCGCCTCAGTCAGCCGTTGTTGTCGCCGCCCACATGGAACGATTCGCCCGCCAAGCCTACGACGTCCAGCTCATACCGCTCATTCTCCAATACGCCAACTTGCGTGAAACCGCCCACGATATGCTCGCCACCGGGTTGCACGAACTCCGTCCAGGAATGATGTTAGCGCACGACATTCAGACCCGCTCGGGGCTCAAGCTCGCCACCGCCGGTACAGTTGTTACCGAGCGCCTATTAGAGCGTCTCCTGCGCTACCACGCTCACGACCCCATCGTTGGGATCATCCTCATACACCGTTCCTCAGAGACCCGTTAGGGGGTCAGCTCCCTCACGGTCTCCAGTGTTACGGGCAAATCCGCCCAACGACGTTGCGGACGATGGCGCCACACCCCTCGATGATACACATATCCCACTAACAGCGGAAGCGCCAGCGTAGCCTCGGCGAAGACCATCTGCTCATATGTCCCTGCAACCTTCCCCCATGAGCTGGCCTCTCGAAGCGTAGAACCTGAAAGCCCTCCATCACGCTCGTCAGCGACCGTGATCTGGATGGCGTACTTGTGCATCGGTACGGCGTGTCCTAAGATATCCGCCGCTACCACCACGTCTTGCGCGAAGTTCTTCGGCACCCCGCCGCCCACCATGACCAGCCCTGTCTCACCCGCTCGGATCTTCAGGTAGGTGAGCTCCCGGAAGTCCTTCACCGAATCAATCGCCACGTGCCGCTCCGGGTGGCGATGCTGGTGGAGCACCAGGCCAAACCCGGCCGAACAATCGGAGAAGGCTGGAACGAAGATGGGCACGCCGTGCTCGTATGCCGTCCGCACAATAGATTCCTCCCCAATTCCTCGCGCAACCAAATACTGCCCCATTGCGGCGATGAACTCCCGCGAGCTGTAGACGCCCGGAGGGAGCTGCTCTGCAAGTTCAGCGATCGTATGGTCGCACACCCGAAGCTCTTCCTCGTCAATGAGGGTGTCGTAGATGCGGTCAATCATGAGCTCCCGCAGCTCGTCGTCGTCCACCCGCGGTGAACCCTGGTAGTGTCGGAAGCCCAGAGCCTCAAAGAAGTCCTGGTCCACGACGATGGCGCCGGTAGAGACAATGACATCCACCATGCGGAAGCGGATGGCATCGGCAATTACCCGTCGCAGCCCTGCGCTAACCAACGAGCCGGCCAAACAGAGGATGACCGTACAGCGCTCGTCCTGTAGCATCTGCTCGTAGATACGCGCAGCTCGGTGGAGGTTCCGAGCCTGGAACGCCATGCGCCCCATCGCCTCTACC
>JANWXA010000080.1 GCA_025055465.1 Candidatus Kapaibacterium sp. | reverse complement strand
CGACGATCCCAGGCTCCAGTATGTACCCATGACTGCTTACCACACGCCCCTCACGGTCTATGCGGAACGAGCCATCCCGCGTATAAACCAACGAACCGTCGGGACGGCGCACCACGAAAAACCCATCCCCATTGATGGCAAGGTCCAGAGGATTGTTCGTGGGCTGCAAATCGCCTTGGCCAAGTACGCGACTGGTGGCGACCAACTCTGTCCCACTCCCAATCTGAACCTCGTGGGGCCTGTCACCAATCCCACTGGGTGCCGTTGTCCCCAGAGTGCGGAGCGTCTCGTAAAGCAAGTCCTGGAACTCCGGGCGCACTCGCTTGAAGCCAGTTGTGTTCACGTTCGCTAAGTTATGCGCAATGATTTCCACAAAGCGTTGTTGTGCTGCTAATCCTGTGGCAGCCGTTCGCAGTGTCTTCTCCATCACCGTCAAAAGGCTGTTAGACAAACCGGGATATTTCTATGCTGCGCTCCAGTGTACTGTCGTTGCCGCGGATGACTCGTTGCCCCAGCTCAAACTGCCGCTGGAGTTCCACAAGCTGGACCAGCTCCTCAACGGGGTTGACGTTCGACCCCTCTACAAAGCCCTGAAGCAGGCGATACTCCTCAGGCAGAAGGGTCTGGAGCTGTGTACCCGGAGCGAGCGCAAACTCCACACCATCGCTTCGCCGCAATGCCTGCAATGGAGCTTGCACAATCCAAAGCGTCCCTACCGGCACAGACCGGTAGCGAAGCTCACCCGCTGCAGTAATCTCGAGCAATGGCGCCCTATGCCATGCCGCTTGGGGCTGTTCCCCTCGTGATTCTGGAAGTACCGGCAGTTGCAGCGGCCTACCTCCAATCCCCAGCACAAGCTTCCCTTCTGGCGTACGCAATGTCCCATCAAGCTGAAGGCTAAACCGCCCCTGGCGGGTCAGAAAGAGTTGCCCCATCGCATCTTGAACGACGAAAAACCCGGGTCCATCCAGCGCAACGTCCAGTGGATTGCCCGTGTGCTGCAGTGCACCATGGCTGAAGTCCGTATAGCTTGCCATGGGGAGATCCACTGCTTCGGGATCACCCGGCACATGCGACAAATTCTGTTGGGCCTCGATCAACGCCTGCTGGAATAGTGCCTCCCGTTTGTAACCAAGCGTCGACAGGTTGGCTAAATTGTTTGCGACAAGCTCCAGCCGCGTCTGCCGCGACAACATGCCCAATGCAGTGGTATAAAGCTCTCGCAGCATCCTGCTGCCAATCGTCCTTGTTAGACTAACCTGGGGAAGGTCTCCTTCCCTTCCCGGCACCAAGGCGTGGTGCCGCTGTACTGTATCGGCACGTGGGGGAAAATCTTGAGGGAGTCTAACGGAAGTGCAGCAGAGAGGTCAGGGGTAAACGGCGCACCAGAATTGTCGGAAGCATGCTGGCTCCAATAGCTAACAGAACCGCGACGCCGACAACTATAACGGGATGCCACCACGGGAAGGCCACCGGGAGCGTGTCCAGATAGTACAGCGCTCCTTGCAAGCGGACTATCCCGAAGCGTGCCTGAGCCCACGCCGCCACTATTGCCACCCCGCAGCCAGCGCTGGCCGCAACTAAACTAAGGCGCACTCCCTGCCGGAGCAAGAAAGTGCGAATCTGCCCCACAGACATGCCCAAAGCCTGTAAGACGGCTAAACTGGCCGTCTTCTCTACCACCAAGAGCACGAGGAAGGTAAATACGTTGAAGACCGCTACAAGACTTATCAGACCCAGCACCAGCGGAATAGGCACCCTCTGCAGCTCAATCCAGGCAAAAATTGGTTGATGCAGCTCATATAGGCTCAGGGCGTAGAAAGGGAACCCCAGAAGCTGTTCCACCTGGGCTGGCGCAGCACGAATTTCCTGCTCCCCTCCTCTAAGTAGAAGGACATCTACACCCGTTGCGACAAATGCTGGCAGTCCCAACACTCTGGCTGCCTGCTCAAAGGGCAAATACACGTATAGTTCCTCATACCGCGCTAACCCACTGCGGTAGACTCCGGCAACGCGGAAGCGCCGAAGTACAGGCACTGCTCCACCCCTTTGCTCCACTGCAGTAATGACCAGGACGGTATCTGACACGCCTATCCCAAGCTTGCGGGCCAAAGCCTGTCCCACGAAAAGCTCTGCAGCCGTGTCAGCAGAAAAATCCGACTGCCCCTCTACAATATGCAGTCGGAGCGGAACCGCGCGAAGGGGCAAGTTCAGTGCTCTCAGAAGAATCCCTTCTCCCCCTTGCACCGTCCGTATCAACGCTTCTCGTTCCCGCACTGCGGCAACGATTGCCTCAGGGAAGCCCTGTCTGAGACGCTCCACGACAGCCGAGTAGGCAAACGGGCGGCCGCCAAAAGTACGCACCTGGAAGTGCCACGTAAATCTCAACGCCTGCTCGTAAAGGGTGCGCTGGAATCCCTCCAGAATTGCCAGCGCTAAGGTCAACGCCATACTCCCGACGAACACGCTGCCGAAAGCTACGATGCGAGAAAACCGGACAAATCCACGCCTACCCGCCTGCGCGAATCGTCGCTCCAGTACTCGGAAAGCCGTCCGTGGAAGAGTGCTTATCCCTATGACCTTCCCCCTTCCCACGCCCACTCCGGCCGCCGGAGGACCCGATGCTGGCATATCGTGAGGAAATCTCGCGCTATCCGCCCTATGGTGTTCCCCTCCAGGATTACCACCATTCCTACCGCAGGTAATGCCTCCAGCACGCACTGACGTGCTATTTGGAACGCCCCCCGAAGCATCCACTCTTCCAGCCCCTCTTGCTCCGACTGCTTCTCACCCGCCACCGCTGTAGTCTTTTCAGCCCAGTTCACGGTCTCGTGAAACATCCGCCGAGCATATTCCAGTAAGCCTCGCCACCGAGGCAGGTCTGCCCGAACGGCCGCCGGCCGCTCCATTGTTTCCAACTCCTGGAAAAAGGCCTGCGCAAGCCCAAGGGCCACCGCACCAATAGAGGCAGTGGCGAAGAATTCAAACGGGAGCTCGTACACCAGCAAGCCCGGTTTCCAGAGCTTCTGCCCCACGACGAAGCTCCGCTCTTCTGGCACGAAGACATCGTCTACGGTGAAGCTCCAGCTCGAGGTTGCCCGCATACCGAGCGCGCGCCAATCCCGCTCCAGCCGGACCTGCTCCGGCAACCACGCAAATGCTCGCACTGCTCCCGTCTCCTGTACCCTGGCGTTCGCCGTGAATAGCGTAGCATACTGGGCTCCACTGGCGTATCGCCAGCGCCCTGATACCCGGTATCCCCCAGCAACCCGGCGAGCCGTGCCGGCTACAGCTCCGGAACCAGCAATCACCGCACCTTCCCCTGAGAAGAACTGCTGAGCAATCTCAGGCGCAAACGATGGCACGAAGAACCCCCCGCCAGCACCTATCTGCACCAGCCACGCCACGCTGCCATCTGCCTCCGCTAAGGCCTCGTACAGCCGAACCGCCTCCGTCAGGCTCTGCTCCCCACCGCCAAAAGCCGCTGGGACGAAGAGCTTGAACATCCGCCGCCGGACGAGCCACTCCACGATATCCTCTGGAACCGTCTCCAGTTCTGCCCATTCTGAGGAGCGTTCCCGCAGCCACTCCTGCTCTTCGCGTGCCAGGAGCATTTTCATCCGTTCCCGTTGAGCCCCAACAGCCATGTCCGTCCTGCTGCGTTCTACCGATCGGTTCACTCCCGAGGCGCCCCTCCTGCCTGGAGCCGCACCAGAAGACTGCGCAACTCCCCTGCCCTCGGGTAACGCAGTCCCAGCGCGCTCTTCCACCGGTACCGCACGATCCCTTCAGGGTCCACCACAGCAACCCCGCGAGCCGGCAGGAGCCCCAGCGTCATCATCCCATAGCGCCGGAAGACCTCCTGCTGAGGGTCGGAGAGAAGCGGGAACGGTATTGCGTACCGGCGACGAAACCCCCGATGGCGTTCCACGGTATCCGGACTGATGCCGAGTATCTTCACCCCTGGCAGCTCTAAGGCCTCCCATTCGTCCCGGTAGTGGCAGAGCTGCTCAGTACAGACAGGGCTAAAATCACGCGGGTAGAAAAGTAGCAATCCCCACTGCCCCCGAAGGCTCCCCAACGTGACCTCCGTACCGTCGTCGGCGGTGAGCGTAAACGGAGGGGCAACTGTGCGGTCCATGAGTATAGCAGAATTGGTAGCGCATGGGGGACTCGAACCCCCGTTTCCGCCTTGAGAGGGCGGTGTCCTAACCCCTAGACGAATGCGCCATTGCTGATGCAAAATTACGGCTTTTGTGCGTTGCCCTCCTCCTAACTCCCAGCCAGCTTGAGATATGAGACAGCTTCGCATACATCCGGCACAAAGTTTGCTAAGTTTGCTTCCAAATTCTTTATCCGGTGTCGCACAACGCTCACGAGTCCCGATGAGCACCCTCCTACGCCAGCGCCTGGAAACTCTCGCCCCACAGTGGCAGCAACAACTCCACACTCTGCTGAGCCAGCACGGGAATACTCCAATTGCGGACATTCGCATTGAGCAGGTTATCGGCGGCATGCGCGGGGTCCCGGCGCTCCTGTGCGAGACCTCGTTGGTCATCCCAACTGAAGGACTCCGCATCCGGAATATCCCCATCACTGAGATAGCGGACCGAACCCCTGAGGCGATTTTTTGGCTCCTCTGCACAGGAGAACTCCCCACTGCCGAGGAACATGACTCTCTGCGCCAAGCCCTCGCCGAACGAGCTACGGTGCCAGAATATGTTTGGAATGTGCTTCATGCACTGCCACGGGATGCCCACCCAATGGCAATGCTGAGCCTGGGGCTGCTGGCAATGGAGCAAGAGTCGGCCTTCCGCCGCGCCTTCGAGGAAGGGGCATCTCGCGGAGAGCTTTGGAAAGCTCTCCTGGAGGACTGCCTGACGCTCTTGGGACGGATCACAACCCTGGCTGCCGGCATCTATCGGATACGGTTCTCCAATGCCGACCCCATCCTGCCCGACCTTGGGCTGGACTGGGCATCCAACTTTGCCCGCATGCTTGGGCTTCCAGATCCCACTGGGCAGTTCCGGGACCTGGTGCGCCTCTACCTGGTCCTCCACAGCGACCACGAAGGCGGCAACGTCAGCGCCCTCACTGGCTACACCGTCGCCTCCGCGCTGTCTGACCCCTTCTATGCCCTGAGTGCAGGCCTCAACGGCTTGGCGGGCCCTCTCCACGGGCTGGCAAACCAGGAGTGCCTGCGCTTCCTACTCCAGACCCTTGAGGCCTTGGGTCCTCAGCCCAGCGACGATGTCTTGGAACAATATGTTTGGAACTGGATTACCAGCGGGCATGTCATCCCCGGCTACGGCCATGCAGTCCTTCGCGTCACAGATCCACGCTTCACCATCTTTCGCCAATTTGCCGAGCGGTACCATCTCCAGCACGAGCTCATCGCCCTCGTCAACCAGCTCTTCCAGATTGTGCCGCGGGTCCTCCAGCGCCATGGCAAAGCGAAGAATCCGTGGCCCAACGTAGATGCCATTTCCGGCTCGCTGCTTTACATCTACGGCATGCGGGAGTTTGAGTTCTACACCGTCATGTTCGGGGTCTCCCGTGCCCTGGGAATCTGCGCCCAGATTCTGGTCCATCGCATCCTCGGCACCCCCATCATGCGCCCGAAGTCCCTGACACTGCAAGAGCTGGAACAGATGGCCCGCAGCACCGTCGCCTCCCACACGTGAGGTACCAAGGCCCACCGCACATCCCCACAGGCCCTCCTACAGAGCAGGGAATGAAAGCCCCGTAGCTCTTAGCCTCTCTGCATTCTGACTCCCCTACACTCGCATCCCCGCAGGCAGTCCAGGAGAAACACTGTCCACAGGACTGCCTTGGAGGCAGAGCCGTACCCTGAACGAGGCGCCCATGGAAATCGTCTGTTTAGCGTCAATTCGCCAGAAACAAGCCATGCCGAATATCTACGATAACATTGAGCAGAAGTTACTGGACGGGCTGAAACGCGCTCTTGAGGAAGCGCGCGCCGCTGCCTTCTGCGTGGCGTACTTTCACCTACGTGGGTGGAAGGAGCTCGCTGAATTCATAGAACATTTTCCGGCCAGGGACGACCCCTGCTGCCGCATCCTGGTTGGGATGCATCGTCCTCCCGAAGAGGTCATGCGTCAGTTGCAAGGAGCTCAGACGGGTATGCTTGTTTGGCAACGCGGTGGATGGAACACGCGGTTGAATACGTTGGGAGCAGATTGTACACCGACCGTTGGTTAGAAGTCCCTCGCCACTCCCCGCATGGCGCTTGCTGCTAGCTTTCTAACCATCATTCGTTCGTTCGAGCTACCGCTACAGGACACATCAACGCCTTGCGGGGCCATCCCTGGCGCTCCCTCCAACAATTCAACTACCGCGAACAAATCGTTTATTTTACCAAGTTCCTGCACTGTATTCGGCGGCGTATCGTTGAAAATCCCCAGCGGTGGACCTGGACTGGGAAAGCCCTTACTGCACTTATGGCGATAAACCGTCCCCACTCTGATCCTGACCGCCGCGCTGCGGACAACGCTGTGTCTGACATAGCCGAATTGATAGCCGGGTACAGGAAGTGGTCTACAAAGCGATGGTGCAGTTGGAAAGAGCGCAAGGTGTGTAAACCAATAAACCATAGGCCATCATGGGACACCAGAGCGTAGCAGAAACATTCAGCCGACTGCTTGCCGACCTGGAAACGGCACTGAAGAGCATGCGCCAATCAGCTGCCGAGGCAACACAGCAGGGATCCTATGCTGAAGCTCGGACACTGATGGATATGGCGCGACAGGTTGAACGATTCATTGCCGTAACCCGCACCAGACGCCGTCAGTGGGAGCGCCTCCATAGCAAATCCCGCAGCAGAAGGGCCCCTATTCGCCAGCCGTCATCCCGTGGGGAGCGAACACCGCTGAAAGACTTCTGGTTACCTATCCTACAGGCATTAGTCGCACTGGGCGGCCAAGCACAGGTATCAGAGGTCTGGAGCATGTCTACGCTCAGATGCGGCTGGACCTAAAGCCTGCCGACTTACACCCACTGCCCTCTAATCCAAAGGTCACCCGCTGGCAAAATGCGGCCCGGTGAGCGCGACTGCAGCTCGTCCGCGAAGGCCTGCTCCGCAACGATACCCCACGTGGCATTTGGGCGATCTCGGAAAAAGGCCGGCAGTACCTTGCTGAACATAGCGGGTGACCGCTGGGAGCGTTCCGGGACACCAGCACTGATAGAAGTGGCTGGCGGTCAAGAGCAAGGGGCAGCCGACGGCCGTTGAGCTTTCCCCAAGCTATGGGCTCGAGGAGAGGTCCTCTGCGTATGGGCTGCGAGGCATCATCCTTGCAAATCTTCCATCCCGATGCTATTTTTGCAAGGGTGATTCGGCGTTGGCTCCACACGCGGGTGCAGCAGGCACTTACAGAGGTGCCGGCCGTGTGCCTGGTCAGGCCACGGCAGGTAGGGAAAACCACGCTGGCGCTCGCCATCGCTGCAGAACGGGAGGCAGTCTACCTCAACCTGGAATCGCCACCCTTTACCCCCTGTGGGCTCTGCTGGATTCGAACCAGCGACCTCTTCCATGTCAAGGAAGCGCGCTAACCAACTGCGCCAAGAGCCCGTACCGCAGGCGCAAAATTAGCATTTTTGCGGAACGCTTGAGGGTACGGTTACACAAGGCGTTGTGGAACATGGTTGTTTCGCTCCTCTTAGCGGCTGGGTTGCTGTCGCTGGCAGTGGCTGTGGTGTTCCGGCAGCGAGTCCTGGCCGTCTCTGTAGAGGCCGGGGCAGCCTCGCCAGAAGAGGCCCGGCGCCTTCGGGATATCGCCGATGCGATCGCCGAGGGAGCAATGGCTTTCCTGCTGCGGGAGTACCGGGTCCTGGGCCTCTACATGCTTGGGTTCGCCGCGCTCATCGCGCTCCTCATTGACGACCCTCTGACCCCAGTCCGCGAGGGAGTCTACACAGCAATTGCCTTCCTCTGCGGGGCTTTCTGTTCAGTGCTGGCCGGCTTCATTGGGATGCGGATTGCCACGCACGGGAACGTGCGGACGGCCGCTTCAGCTCGCATCTCGTTGGCGCATGCCTTCCGCACTGCGTTCCACTCCGGTGCCGTCATGGGCTTCGGGCTGGCAGGGATTGCGATCGTAGGGCTGGTCGTCGTCTACCTGGGCCTGGACGCTGTACTGCACGGCGTGGAGAAGCGCACCGTCATGGAGGTCCTCTCGGGCTTTGCCCTTGGGGGCTCCAGCGTGGCGCTCTTTGCCCGTGTCGGCGGCGGCATCTACACAAAGGCAGCCGATGTCGGTGCGGATCTGGTCGGAAAGGTAGAGACGGGCATCCCGGAGGATGACCCCCGCAATCCGGCCGTGATTGCGGACAACGTCGGGGACAACGTCGGCGACATTGCCGGCATGGGGGCAGATCTCTTTGGTTCAGTGGCG
>JANWXA010000007.1 GCA_025055465.1 Candidatus Kapaibacterium sp. | reverse complement strand
ACGGCTGCTGCGGATTTTCGACGAAAGCTCGGCTACAGAGCTGACCATCGAAGAAGAGGGTATCCGGCTGCATATTGTGAAGCAACGGAAAAACGCACAGGTGGAAGCATCCGGCTCACCTCCGTTGGTGCTCCCCGTGCCTTTACCGTCTTATACTCCGGCAATTGCTCCACAACCCTCCCTGGCCTCACCACCAGGTCCAGCGCCAGTGGTGGCCGAGCAGGGTCCATCGATATCGGCGCCGCCGGAGGTGAAAGCCGAAAAGAAACTACATGAAATCCGCTCCCCTATTGTAGGTACCTTCTATCGGGCACCTGCCCCCGATGCTGAGCCATTCGTACACGTGGGGAGTCGTGTCACCCCGGGCACCACGCTCTGTATCATTGAGGCCATGAAGCTTATGAACGAGATACAAAGCGACGTAGCTGGAACTGTGGCAAAGATTCTGGTGGAGAACGCACAGCCAGTTGAATACAATCAATTGCTGTTTCTCATCGAGCCCGACTGAGCTGCTGTATGAGCTTTGTCCAAGCCCTTTCCGCGGCCTTGGCGCGGACGCGCCAGCGCATTGCGCAAGCTTTATCTGAGATCGGGTTCCAACCTTATCGGGAGACGGAGGCTCTCAACGCGGTAGAAACTGCGCTGTTACAGGTAGATATAGGCGTGGGAACCACGAGGCTTCTTGTATCTCGCCTTCGAGAGCGGCTTCATCGTCAGGGATCGGATAGTGGAAGCTTGGAACGGTTGCTTCTGGAGGAGATGCGGGCATTGCTGCCGGATCCGCCTGCGGAATCCTTTCCCGGAGCACCGACAGTTGTGCTTGTGGTCGGTGTCAATGGCTTTGGCAAGACGACAACGGTAGCAAAGTTGGCTTACCGCTGGCGACTACAGGGCAAAAGTGTAGTGTTGGCAGCAGCGGATACTTATCGTGCTGCGGCCATCGAACAGTTACAGCAGTGGGCTGAACGTGTTGGGGTTTTGTGCATTCGCCACCAGTATGGGGCAGATCCGGCAGCGGTTGCTTATGATGCGGTCCAGGCAGCGCGTGCCCGCGCTGCTGATATCGTGCTTGTAGATACAGCCGGGCGACTCCACACGAAGGCCCCTTTGATGGCGGAATTGGAGAAGCTGGTCCGGGTCGTGCGCAAAGCCGAGCCAACAGCACCACACGAGACCCTGTTAGTGCTGGATGCTTCAGTTGGGCAGAATGCTTTAGTGCAGGCACGAGAATTCCACCATCGTTTGTCCCTCACGGGAATTGTGCTTACCAAAATGGACGGAAGCGCTCGTGGTGGGATAGCGCTGGCAGTAGCCCATACCTATGGTCTTCCAGTTCGCTATCTCGGTATTGGGGAAGGGCTGGAGGACTTGGTGCCCTTTGAGCCCGATGCCTTCATAGCGAGCCTGTCGTCAGGGGTGGAGAAATAACGTTGCTACGACAGCAGGTGTAAAAACGGGGTGTTCCACCACTGCTCTGCAACCCATCCCAGCGCCCACATCACTGTTCCGATGCTGAGCGGGATGGACAGATTGTCGTCCATGTGGAGCCGGATGGAACCGGCTTCGGCTACCGTTCCTGCGATGCCTCCGCAGCACCCGGCTATAAAGTAACTCCACGGCGCCTGAAAGAATGAACCCAACACTGCCACCACTATCCACGACGTTAGCAAGAAAGCGACCGAGCCTTCGGCGGATTTATCGAGAAACTGGCGCTGTCCTACGGTTTTCCCTACCAGAGCGGAGGCAATGTCAGCGAGAATCAGAATCGCAAACGCGGTGACAGCAATTACCTTGGGGAAAAGCAGAATGCATAGGCAGGCTGAGATCATAACATATGAAGCTCCGTTGAGGAAAAGGTGGCGTGTCTCTAGCTCATGCGGGCGCAGCAGGAAACCGAAACATCTCAGAAAAAGCTGCCGTACTGGTGGTGAAACGTGCATAAGGACGTCCACGGCAACAAAGGCTATCATCAGCGGAATCAAAATCGTCAATGCAATCTGCTGTGGCACGAAGATATACCCAAGCGGGATAGAGAGCGAGAGTAGATGAATAGCCTTACGCACGATCTCGCTGTGCAGCGGAATGTCACCCGAGTGTTTCATCGTACCCCTCTGCCATCAAATGGTGCTTTCTGAATTTGCCCCAGCAAAGCTCAACCTCGGGCTCTGGATTCTGGGGCGTCGAGATGACGGCTACCATGAGCTTCTTAGCCTGATGGTGCCCATAGACTGGGGCGACGAGCTCATGGCGGAGACCTCTCCTGACCTCTGCATCCGCTACCAGCCACCGCAGTTGTTCGAGCGCGACCTTGTCCGGCAGGCTGCTGAACGAATGCAAGAAACACTGAGGATCTCCAGAGGCGCAAAAATACTTGTTCACAAGCGGATTCCCATAGGATCGGGTCTGGGTGGTGGAAGTTCTGACGCAGCTGCAACGGTGCGGCTGCTGCAGCGCTTGTGGGGGCACAGGGTGGACGATGAGCAACTTCAGAGGCTGGCTCAGGGGCTCGGGAGCGACGTTCCATTCTTTCTCCGTCCCCAGCCGGCTGTGGTCCGTGGACGAGGGGAACGGATTCAGCCTGTGTCGATGTGCTTGCCTTACAGCTTTTTGGTCCTCTACCCCGGTTTCCCAATTGCGACGGCATGGGCGTATGCCCAGGTAGATCTCGCAGGAGTAGTCCGGTGCTCCGAACCTGCGGTAGAGTGGGAGGCGATCGTGCCGAGCCTCGCGCTGCAGCCCGAGTTGTTCCAGCGCTATCTGGTCAATGAGTTTGAGCCTGTGCTCTTCGCACATTATCCTGTGCTGCGGCAATTGCGCGACGAACTGCTACAGGCAGGGGCTTTCTATGCTGCTGTTACAGGCAGTGGCTCGGCGGTCTTCGGCGTCTTTGCTACTGAAGACGAGGCACGCCGCGCCTCCCGTCGTTGGGACCATAGTCCAATACAAACGTGCGTCTGTCGAGTGTTTACGGGGACGGTATGAACATTCTCATAGGAGCAGCAGAAGTAGCGCCGTTGGCAAAAGTTGGGGGGATGGCCGATGCAGTTGCAGCGTTAGCACGGCAATGGAGCATGATGGGGCACCGTGTCCTGGTGGTACTCCCAAAGTACCGGGCAGTTGACGTTCGAGCCCATGACCTCTGCTCCACGGAGCATGTGGTCGGTGTCCCAGTCGGATGGTGGACGGAGTGCGCTCGTCTCTGGTTAGGAACGCTACCACAGAGCACGGCGCGCGTTTGTCTGATCGAAAATGCTGACTACTACGACCGCGAAGGCATCTACGGCAACCCCGAAGGGTATGCTGACAACGACCGACGTTTCATCTTCCTGAGCCGCGCACTCTTTGAGGTGGCCTCTGCACTGGGCTTCTCTCCCGATATCATCCATGCGCATGACTACCATACGGCCCTGGCAATGCCGCTGCTGAAGCTCGTCTATCGCTGGCAGCCGCGATTCTACAAGACAGCTGGAGTACTGACCATCCACAATATTGCTTTCCAGGGACTCAGCGAGCCGGCTCGGGTGTTGCCGCTGCTGGGTGTGCCGTGGGAGGAGTTCTATCCTGGCTCGCCATGGGAATACTTCGGGAGCGTGAATATGCTGAAGGTTGGCATCCTCTACGCCGACAAGATTTCTACCGTCAGCCCGAGCTACGCCTGGGAAATTCGCGCAACAGCGCTGGGCGAGGGGCTGCAGGGGGTGTTGAACTTCCGTGGAGGAGATGTCGTGGGCATTCTCAATGGGGTGGACTATACGGAGTGGGATCCTGCGCACGATCGCCATATCTACGTGCCGTATTCGGCAGAGTTCCTGGCTGGAAAACAGCTCAACAAGCGGCGCCTACTGAGCGAGTGGGCTGGTATGAGCGAGCTGGAGCTGCACCGAGAAGTCCCGCTACTCGGGATGGTATCTCGGCTAACGGACCAGAAAGGCGTTGACTTGCTCTGCCACTCTCTGGAGGGGATCCTGGCGCACTTCGGAGTGCGGTTTGCGCTCCTCGGAAGCGGCGCGAACCGGTACGAGGACTTCTTCCGATACCTGGCGAGCCGGTACAGCCGGCAGGTCTTCGTCCAATTCGGCTACAACGAAGCCCTGGCTCACAAGATTATTGCGGCAGCAGACTACCTCCTGATGCCCTCACGCTACGAGCCTTGTGGGTTGACGCAGATGTATGCACTTCGGTATGGGACAATCCCGATCGTACGGGCGGTCGGTGGTCTACGCGACACAGTCCGCCAGTACGATCCAACAACTGGGGAGGGCTGGGGCTTTCTCTTCGGGGACTACACCCCAGAGGCTCTCTGGGGTGCGGTGGAGTATGCCTTGGGCTTCTACGGGGTTGAGCCTCATTGGGAACGGATGCGGCGGAACGCTATGGCGTGCGACTTCTCGGCACAACGTTCCGCTGAGCAGTACCTCCAGCTCTTTGAGTGGGCATTGGAGCGGGTGCGATCTGAACGGGCTTAGGTGCTAATTTTGTGGCGGTATGACCAGGAGGAAGTCAGCAATGCGCCGATGGTGCTGGGTAGCTATAGGGACGCTGGGTGCTGTCCTCTGCGGAGAGGCGCAGCAGCTTGAGCTCTTTACTGCACGGCAGGGCGTCTCGCCGGTCCTGGAGCGAGCCCGTCGGGACGGCTTTCCTGATGCTCGACTCCAAGCGGTTCTCTACGCTGGAGACCTGCCAGTTAGCTCGCCTATCTCTTTACGCTTCGATTTGGAAACCGGCAGAGCGAATCTCTGGGTGTATGGGGTGAACTCGACCCAACGGGATACAACGGTATGGTATGCCGCGGTTAAGCTCTTCGTAGCCTTCCAAGTGCTCCCGCTCCCTGCAATCCCCCTACCAGTTCAACAGCCCCTGCCCGAATCGTGGATGGACAGCGATTCGCTGGTGCTGGTGCTCCGGGAGAATCGGACGTACACTGAATTCCGACAGCGATATCCAGATAGCCTGCCGGATGCAGTGATATTGGCTACAAGCGTGCTACCGGGACTCCCGACGGTGTTGCCTGTGTGGACAATGATGTTTCTTGGGACTCCTCAGGAGCTGAGCACTAACATGACTTGCATGGTGTGGAAGGTGGGGGACCAGCCACAGGCAGAGTGCGTGCACGTGGTGAGCGTTCAAGAACCTTCTGCAGTGGGGGTCCGTCTCTTCCCGCAGCCGGCACGTGGCTGGGTGGAGGTGGAGCTGCCACAGCCATGGTGTGGAATGGTCCGCCGGGGATGGCTGGAGGATATGCTGGGACGACGCGTCCAGCAGTGGGAGTGGGTTCCAGGGCAGTGTCGCGGGCGGCTCTTGCTCCCACATGCTCCAGGTGTGTACAGCCTGCGCTTCGGCGACGGGGTCCGCTGGCTGCAGGTGCCGGTTGTGATCGTATCACCGTGAGGGCACCATGGCGTATGGGCATGTTGCGCGCCAGGACCCAGAGGTCTACCGGGCATTGGTAGGGGAACTACGACGTCAGCAGCAGAAACTGGAGCTCATTGCCAGCGAGAACTTTGCTTCTCTGGCGGTTCTGGAGGCATTGGGCTCCGTGCTGACGAACAAGTACGCCGAAGGGTACCCTGGACGCCGCTACTACGGCGGGTGTGAGTGGGTAGACGTGGCCGAAGAGTTGGCAATTGACCGTGCGCAGCGCCTGTTTGGTGCGGCGTATGCGAACGTCCAGCCGCATAGCGGCAGCAATGCCAACATGGCAGCATACCTCACCTTCTTGAGGCCGGGCGATACCCTCATGGGTATGAGTTTAGCCCACGGTGGGCATCTAACACACGGGGCGCCTGTGAACTTCTCCGGCCAACTCTACCGCGTTGTCTCCTATGGGGTAGACCCGCGGACGGGACGGATAGACTACGATCAGGTGGAACATCTGGCCCGACAGCATCGGCCTCGACTTATCGTCGTCGGAGCTTCGGCATACTCGCGCGACATAGACTGTGCGGCCTTCCGCACCATTGCTGACGCCGTCGGGGCATTCTTAATGGCCGACATTGCGCACCCGGCTGGGCTCATTGCCGCCGGATTGCTGATGAATCCTCTACCGTACTGCCACGTTGTGACCAGCACGACCCATAAGACTCTTCGCGGGCCCCGAGGTGGCTTGATTCTCGTTGGGGAGAACTACGAGAACCCCTTTGGGGTCGTGATCCCGAAGACGGGGCGTCGGAAGACTATCGGCGAGGTGATAGACAGCGCCGTTATGCCAGGCCTGCAGGGTGGACCGCTCATGCACGTTATTGCCGCGAAGGCGGTTGCTTTTGGAGAAGCGCTCACGGAGGGGTTCCGCGAGTACGCCAGAGCCATTGTCCGAAATGCTCGGGCCCTTGCAGAAGCTCTCATGGCCCGAGGCTACGAGATCGTCAGCGGCGGAACGGACAACCACCTGATGTTAGTGGATCTCCGCAATCGCGGCATCACCGGCAAGCAGGCCGAACAGGCACTGGACGCGGCCGGGATCACGTGCAACAAGAACGCTGTGCCGGACGACCCTCAGCCGCCGCTTATCACCTCGGGGATTCGGCTGGGAACGCCGGCTGTAACGACCCGTGGCATGGGAGTAGAGGAGATGGAGCTCATCGCCGAGCTGATTGACCGAGTCCTCAGCAACATCGGGAACGAGGACGTCATTGCTGCTGTCCGTCGAGAGGTTGCGGAGCTCTGCCGCCGCTTCCCCGTCTATTCTGAACTGGAGCCAGAATCTGAGCCCGTAGCAGAGGGAGCCGCTGTAGGCCGCTGAGTAGCGTCGGGGCTGGGGTCGGTGTATGGGACCCCGCAGAAGCTCTCCCATAGAGCTGCCACCACTTCATCGTACGACGGGCTGTAGCCGCAGAGCTGCTGGAGCGAGATGCTGTGGGCTGCTAACGCCTGCCGAAATGCTTCACGGTCAGCTTCAGAGTCGAAGCGCAGGAGCTCTGCTATCGAAAGGTGTGCTGGCCCAAGCAGGATGGAGCCGTGCTGGAGTAGGACGCCATTGGCAACTCGCTGAGCGCTGCCGACGAGCTTGCGTCCGGCATAGCTGAGCTCCCAACGGGCGGAGCTATTGAAGCAGGCTGCTGCAGAAGGTCGGCTCCAGAGTTGGCGGAAGTTAGCACTCGCTGGAGCGAACTGGATGGGCTTCCCCGTAAGCCGCTGCAGTGCCGTAGCAATCCGTTCGTGGACGATACGGTAGATGTACTGCGGCGTCCGCTGGGGCGAAAGTCGGACGGCGACGGCGTAGGTCACTTCTTGTGCGTGGAGGACGACTCGTCCACCTGTGGGGCGACGGACAATCTCAATCCCTCGTTCCCGACAACGCTCCTCGTCTGGGAGTCGGTCAGACTGGTGGAGGCCTAACGAGATGGCCCACGGCTGCCACGCGTAGAACCGCAGCAGAGGGGGTACATCGCGGGAGGAGGCGCATGCTAGGAGGTGCCCCCAGTCTTGCTGCATGTTGTCCTGCGGTGGGCAAGCCCCATCAGAACGACACTGCACGGGCTCGCCGAAGAGGGCCAGCAGCTCAGGAGTGGCCAGGAGCTTCTGCAGTGCCATAGCGAACACGGGCGAACCGGCGCTTCCCGACAGCAATGACCCGCTCGCGTGAGAGTTCCACCTCACTTCTCCAGTCAGTGACTCGCTCTCCGTCGATGCGCACGGCTCCCTGCTGAATCTGCCGCCGGGCTTCGCTGCGAGAGGGCACCAAGCCAGCATGGACAAGGAGGTCAACAACCGAAACTACAGGGACCGGCAGCACGATCTCGGGCATGTCCTTCGGGAGCTCGTGGTACTTGAAGACCCGGTCAAACTCCTCAGCGGCGTGCTGGGCAGCCTCTTCACCGTGGTAGAAGGCCACAATACGGCGGGCAACGAAGGCCTTAGCATCGCGGGGGTGCCAGCTCCCTGAGCGCAGCCCTTCCTCCAACTTCTGTGCCTCCTCGGCCGAGGCGAACGCGGCTAAGCGATAGTACCGAACAATGAGCGAGTCCGGGATAGACATGAGTTTGCCGAACATCTCCGTTGGGGGGTCGGTGAGGGCGATGTAGTTGCCTAGGCTCTTGCTCATCTTCTCCACCCCGTCGGTGCCTTCCAACAAGGGCATCAGTACCAGGCACTGGACTTCCTGTCCGTAGAAGCGCTGGATGTGTCGTCCCATAAGCAGGTTGAAGCGCTGGTCGGTCCCGCCCAGCTCTACATCGGCTCTGATTGCCACGGAATCGAGTGCCTGTGCTAATGGGTAGAGGAACTCGTGCAGCCCAATAGGGTCGCCACGTGCGTAGCGGCGCGCAAAGTCCTCTCGCTCCAGCATCTGGGCAACGGTGCACTGGGCTGCTACGGTGATGAGCTCACGGAAGGTGAGCTGCTCCAGCCACTCAGAGTTGAAGCGGATGGAGAGTCGCTCGGGGAGCAGGACCTTCATGGCCTGCTCAACATACGTCTGGGCATTCTGGCGGGTTTCCTCCAGGCTCAGTTGGGGACGGGCCTTCGTGCGCCCAGAGGGGTCACCGATCATGGCGGTGAAGTCGCCGACGATGAGCGCAGCGTGATGCCCTAACTCTTGGAACTGGCGGAGCTTATACAGCACGACGGCGTGCCCCAGATGGAGGTCTGGACGGCTGGGGTCGCAACCCAGCTTCACTGTTAGCGGCCGTTTGTGGCGGACGGAGCTCTCCAACTTTGCCATCAGCTCCTCTTCGGGCACGATCTCTGCTGCACCGTCGGCCAGAATGTGGAATTGCTCAGCCGCGGAGAGCATTGGCAGGTCTACGGTAGCTGTTTCAGACTACGTCGCATCTCCCGCTCCATATCACGGCGGCGGATGTCCTCGCGCCGGTCGTAGAGTTTCTTGCCCCGCGCCAGCGCTATCTCCACTTTCACGTAGGGTCCGGAGAAGTAGAGCGAGAGCGGGATCAGCGTCAACCCCTTTTCCTGGACTTTGCTTCGGAGTCGGATAGCCTGCCGTTTGTGGAGTAGGAGCTTGCGCGGGCGTTTCGGTTCGTGGTTGGCATGCGGGGCGGCATGGCTGTAAGGGCCAATGTGGAGATTGAGGAGCCAGAGCTCGTGGCTATGAGGGTCCAGAAAGACGGCATAGGCATCCTCCACGTTGCACCGTCCTTCCCGCAGGGCCTTGACCTCGGTACCGGTCAGTACGATCCCCGCCTCCAGGGTCTCTATGATTTCATACTCGTGGCGGGCTTTGCGGTTGACGGCAATCGGTCGCTGCTTGCGGCGCTGTGGGGTACCAGCCATACCCCTTAAGCAGCTTCGGCTGCGGCATACCGCCGCCAACTGCTGCGGAGCGGCACCGAGTGCGTTAGGGTCCACACGACAGGGCAACGCTGCAGCGCCAGCTCCTCCACTTCTTGGAGTTCGGCGTCGCTGGCAGGGCTATCGATTTCGAGCTGCACGTGGACTTCCTCCATCACAGGGGCATCGGCAAGCCCGAAGACACGGGAGAAGTTCACCGTTGCTTCCACCCGTACTCGGAGCCGTCGGAGCAGGATGCCTTTCTCAGCCGCAACGATAGCAAAGGTGGAGGTGTAACAAGCGGCCAAACCAGAGAAGCAGTAATGCATTGGCCCAGGAAGAGCGCCGTCGCCGCCCATGAAGGTAGGGTTGTCCATCTCGAAGGTCGTCTTCCCGCCTTCGTAGGTGATGAAGGCGCGGAACTGCGGAGCTCCGTCACCTAACACCCATTCGCCTTCCAGGACCTGCTGGCGGCGAGCGCTGGCCAGATCACGCCGGAAGGAGTCTTCGGTTTGCTTGAGCCGCTCCACCACTACGTTGTTGACGCGCTGCATCGCAGAGACCGGCACACTTGTGGGGGCGGAGAGGGTGGGATTCGAACCCACGGTAGCGCCTTTCAGCGCTACAACGGTTTAGCAAACCGCCGCCTTCAGCCACTCGGCCACCTCTCCAGGAACGTCGAGCGCAAAAATACGGCAGTGGGGGCAATGAAGCGCTATTGTGTAGACGTAGACGAAAGCCTAAGGCAGAAGCGTCTTCGGCACGGAGCAGGGTGTGGGAGATGGCCCTACGGTTGCCTGTACAGTGGCACAATAAGTCACGCCGGATAGCAGGCGTTATGTCGGGTACCTCAGGAGACGGAGTGGATGCCGCTATTGCAGACTTCTGGCGCACGTCCTCAGGCGACCACTTCCAACTCCTACACTGGTGCCACATGGAGCTCCCGCCTGCATTCCGACTGCGGCTCCAACGTCTCTGCGAAGAGCCTCTCTCCATTGGGGAGATGGCGGCATTCCACTGGGAGGTGGCGGCCATCACGGCTGAGAGTGTTCGGCGCGCGTGTGCAGAGTTCGGGGTTGCTCCAGAGGAGTTGGACGCTGTCGGAATGCACGGACAGACAGTCTTCCACGACCCTGAGCCGATGTGCTACGGAGGGCATGGGGTGGGCCTTCAGGTAGGGAATATCGCTGCCGTTGCGCAGTGGTTGGGAACGACGGTCGTTGGGGATTTCCGGAGTGCGGACATAGCCCTTGGTGGCCAGGGGGCACCGCTGGTGGCTATCTTCGACTGGGCCTTCTTACGTTCACCCGGGGACACGGTGGTTGCTCTCAACATCGGTGGAATTGCTAACGTGACGGTCTTGCCACCAAAGTGCCCACCAGAGCATGTACGGGCATGGGACACGGGACCAGGCAACCTCTGGATTGATGCTGCTGTCGAGCTCTTCTTCGGCAAGCGGTATGATACGGCAGGACAGATTGCCCGTGCTGGGCGGCTGGTACTCCCGCTCTGGAGGGCACTCCAGCAGATAGCCTTCATCCGGCAGCCACCTCCAAAGACCACAGGACGGGAGCTCTTTTCACGGCAGCGGCTGCGTCAGCTTCTGCAAGAGGTCGTGTCGCCGCATGTCCCAGCGGAGGATATCGTCCACACGTTGACACGGTTTACGGCGTGGAGCATTGCAGAGAATCTCCGGCTATTTGCTGGCGAATGCACGCGCATCATCGTTTCCGGTGGTGGTGCGCGCAACGATTTCCTGCTGGAGCTCCTCCAGGAGGAGGTCCCTTCGGCGCAAGTTGAGTGTAGTGAGCTCTACGGTATTCCAGCCCAAGCGAAGGAGGCGCTCTGCTTTGCTTACTTGGCGTACCGGACATTAGGGAGCGAGCCGGCAAACCTGCCTTCGGTGACTGGAGCACGGCGACCGGCGATACTAGGCGTTGTGGCGTTCGCAGGGAGAGCTAGCACTACCTCTTCACTTGCGCCGGCTGAGGAGGGTACGGAACGTACGGATCACGATGGATAGCCACAGCCCATGTGTGGGATAGCTGGACTATGGCGGCGCGAAGTACCGGTAGACCTCGCAGAGCTACATTCCCTCTGCGCTGCCTTACACCACCGTGGGCCTGATGGTGGCAACGTCTGGCTCCATCCTTCACGGCGTCTCGGATTTGCACACCGACGCTTGGCAATCATAGACCTCTCAGCAGCCGGGACACAGCCCATGCAGAGTCCAACGGGGCGGAGCTGCATCGTCTTCAACGGCGAAATCTACAACTACCGCGAGCTCCGTCAACTGGCCGGCCGAAGTGGTTGGCGTTTCCACTCCGAGAGCGATACCGAAGTGATCTTGGCACTCTACGAGCAGCAGGGAATCTCGTGTGTTCATCACCTCCGAGGCATGTTCGCTTTCGCCTTGTGGGATGAAGAGGAGCAGCGACTGTGGTTAGTGCGGGATCGCTTAGGGATCAAGCCCCTCTACTATGCCTGGGACGGTACCTGCTGTGCTTTCGCCTCAGAGCCGAGGGCGCTGCAGCGCCTTCGGGCTTTTCCCAGTCAGTTGGACGTTACAGCCCTCTGGGACTTCCTGACCTACCACTACATCCCGCCGCCGAAGACTATCTACCGGCATATCCGAAAGCTGGAGGCGGGAACCTGGCTCTGCGTGGATGTGCAGCGTGGGGTGCTTTCCCAGCAACGGTATTGGACGCCGCTGGAGGTGGCCGAGGAGCCCTGTACGGCGGAGCAGGCGATGGCGGAGCTGGATAGCTTGCTGGACTCTGTCGTTGCTGAACACCTGGTTGCCGACGTGCCAGTAGGGGCCTTCCTGAGCGGTGGGGTGGACTCTTCGCTCGTGGTGGCCTATGCTCGCCAACACCAGCCGCTACGGGTCTTTACTGTGGACTTCGACGTTGCAGCCAAGAGCGAACGACAGTACGCTGAAGCAGTAGCCCGCCACTGGGGACTTGAGCATCGGCTTGTTCGGCTGTCGGCAGAGGACTTCTTCCCGTCAGTGGAGCAGTTCGTGCAGGTCTACGGCGAACCCTTTGGGGATGCCTCTGGCATCGCTGTGATGGCAATCTCTCGGGTAGCACGTGTAGAGCTAAAGGCTGTCCTTTCTGGCGATGGTGGAGATGAGCTCTTGGGTGGCTACATTCGAGGTCGGGCGGATGTTGGGGGAGCGAATTGCCCAATATTGCCATCACGGTGGATGACCGGATTGCTGCGATGGTTGCCGAGTCATCGAGGAGAACGGTGGCTGCGACGGCTCCTGCCACCGGCGGAGTATATCCTGAGGAGCTCCGTGTGGATGGAGTTTGGCCAGAAACGGCGGATATTTGCCCCCGCTGTCGTGGCCCTCTTGCCGTCAGACTACGACGAGCTCTGGTTCTTGCGCCGATTCTGGCGGCGGGAGCTTCCGCCTGTACGGCAACGCCTCCTGCTGGAGCTGCAGACGTGGTTACCGGAGAAGATGCTGACGAAAGTGGATCGGGCCTCCATGGCGTATGGACTGGAAGTGCGGGTTCCGTTGGTCGACCACCGACTGGTGGAGTGGGCATGCCGGCTGCCGGTTGATTTGCTGTGGCACCCGCTCTACGGCGGGAAGTGGCTTGCCAAACGCCTCTTGGCTCGGGAGCTGCCAGCGGAGCTGGTCTATCGGCCGAAGAAGGGCTTTAGTCTTCCTTTGGGAGAATGGCTCCAGCGGGTCGGTTGGCGGCATCGCCTGCAAGAGTCGCGCTTTTGGCGCGAGCAGATCTTCCATCCGGCGATGTTCCGGAAGGCTGACCTGCGTTCGCCCGTCACGGCCTTCCTGTTGGTGGTTTTGGGGGTCTGGTCAGATGTGAATCCGTGGAGTCTGTGAAATGTCGCTGCGAGCTCTTATTCCCGTTGCGGGGGCAGGAACGCGACTGCGCCCATTGACGTACGCCGTACCGAAATCGCTCTTGACTGTTGCCGACAAGCCAATCGTGGGACACATCTTGGATGGCTTACAGAGTGCTGGGATCGAAGAGGTCGTGCTCATCGTCGGCTACAAGGGTGACCAACTGGTGGAATACGTGCGCAATGCATACCCCACGCTGAAGCTGCACTGGGTCGTCCAGACAGAGGCTCAAGGGTTGGGGCACGCCGTCTGGTGTGCTCGCGACTACTTGGATGGGAGGCCGGCCGTGATTGTGCTTGGTGATACGCTCGTAGAGTTGGAGTGGGAACGGTTCCTGGGATTGCCCCAGAACGCCGTTGGAGTCAAGCAGGTGGAGGATCCACGTCGCTTCGGCGTCATTACGCTGCAAGACGGTGTTGTAACTGGCTTCGTAGAGAAACCCGAGAATCCGCCCTCGGATTTGGCCCTGGTAGGACTCTATCTGATCTTGGATACGCTCCGCTTGCGCGAAGCACTGGAAGAGCTCTTACGGCGTAACCTTCGTACTCGCGGGGAGTACCAGTTGACTGACGCCTTAGAGCTTATGCGGCAGAGTGGCTCTCAGTTCTATCCTCTGCGCGTGCAGACCTGGTACGATTGTGGCAAGGTAGAGACATTGCTGGAAACGAACCGCCACCTACTGCATCGTCGAGCCAACAATCCTGAGCTGCCTCACTGTGCTGTTATCCCTCCGATCTACGTTGCTCCGACGGCGCGAGTGGAATATGCCGTGGTTGGCCCCTATGCTGCCATTGCTGATGGGGCGGTCGTTCGCCACTGTATCATCCGGGACTCTATCGTGAACGCTGGAGCTTATCTGGAAGCGGTGCTGGTGGAGCACTCGGTGATTGGTGCGCGTTCCACCCTTCGCGGCAGCTTCCAGCGTGTGAGCCTCTGTGACGACAGCAGGATTCAGTAGGGAGTAGACGTACCGTGAAGAGGCGCGCGAGGATCTCACGTAGTTGCTGGGCTACGGTGAGCAGTTCAGGGGAACTGCTCGCACGACAATCGTCTGGAGCCCCGTGGATGCGGCTTCCAATCTAGCCAGGCTTTCCTACGCGCTACAAGCGCATGTAGGGTCATGTGCCACAGATACACAGCAGAGAGATGGCAGTGCGGGTCTGTCCTGTCTGTAATCGCTCCGTGTCACGGCTGGCAAAGCAGTGTCCACACTGTGGCGCGGTGCTCTCTGCGGAGGGTATCGCGGAGCAGGGAACCCTACCTACCACGGAATTGCGGGCTACGAATGGGCCCTTGGCAGAGGCAGAGGGAGCATCGGCTTCTACTGAAGCATGGTGGAAGGCCCTCCAGGAAGTCCCGTCGGCCTATCGCCCCAGCGGGAGGGCTACGCTTGGGGCCCAGTTGGGGGTGCTGGCAATTGCGCTCGGCTTAGGTATGGGGTTGGGCCTGCTCCTCCACTGGCTCTACTTTGGGAGCTGGGAGTGGATACGGGAGTTTCTGGGGAATCCCGTTGCTGACGAGCCGCCAGCACGGCCGCGGGGCGGGCGCGCGTTCGTTGGCGAGATGGGCCTCTTTGTCGTGCTCGTGTTCCTCGGCGGGTTGGTGGTAGGGATAGGAGTCCGGGTTGGAGCGGTTGCGCTACGGCATCGAAACCTTAGCCGACTGCGGCTGACCGGAATGCTGGGCTGTTTGGCCATGCTTGGGACGTACGTGTGGCTCACTCACGGAACCGTGGGGGCGGAAGTTTTGGACTCCTTGGCTGATGCTGTACGGCTGGGCCTTGGAGGGGTCGCAGCGTTTGCAACATCTATTGCACTATCTGCTCACAAGGAGCCGTTTTGCGAGATGTGCGAGACGTACATGGAGGAGCTCACTCGCCAATATCTGCGGGAAGCGGTTCCTGAGCTCCTTCACGCGATCCAGGCAGGGGACTTCAGCTCTGTGACAGCCCACATGGCTCTCCGTTCAGAGTCGGTGCGGTCACAAGCCGCATACGGCGAGCTGAGCCTCTGGTATTGCCCTTCGTGTAGGTCTCAAGGAATCGTGGAGCTCAAGGCCGTGAAGCGTTCAAACAACGAGGGGACTTCGCTCGAGAAGAAGAGGATAGCTTCGCAGGCATTATCTGGAGAAACGGTGGACATTCTGCGGCGCCAACTGGAGTCCTCTCCACCCAAAGGCTGAGCCAGCAGCTACCGCACCTCCAGAATGAGGGGAGTGGGTGCTGGTGGCGCATCTCCGAATTCATAGGCTTGCTGTAGGAGTTCCTGGGCCTCTGGAATGGCAGAGGGATTGCTGCTGTAGAGCTCAGCCAGAGGTTCATCGGGAAGGACGTCGTCACCCGGCTTTTTGCGGAGGAGGATGCCTGCTGCAGGGTCTACAGTGTCGTATTGGGTGCGCCGTCCCGCGCCCAGCAAGAGGGCGGAGAGCCCTACAGTTCGGGCTTCTATGGCCGTGACATAGCCTTCCCTCTGCGCTAAGACTGGAGTAGGTAAGATGCGGGCATATGCTTTCACAGACTCTTCCCACTGCCCGCCCTGTGCGCGCACGAGTGCATGGAAGCGCTCCCATGCCGCCCCGCTTTGCCAAATTGAGCGAACCTGGAAGAGGGCGTCCTCTAGAGAAGCAGCGTGGTCGACGACGAGGAGCATCTCCGCCGCGAGGCGTTCGGTCAGCTCGCGCACGTCCGGTGGAGCGGAGCCATAATCGCGGAGAGCTTGCTCCGCCTCTGCGACCTCCCACCAATTCCCGACAGCATACCCCAATGGGGTGTCCATGCGCGAGAAGACAATGCGGAGGGGTAAACCGACGTGGTTAGCCACAGCCCGCAGCATTTCTGCTAGCTCATCTGCCAACTCGCGAGTGGGCAGAAAGCCGCCAGAGCCGACCTTGATGTCCATGACGAGCCCATCCAGGTCCTCCACGAGCTTCTTGCTGAGGATGGAGGCCGTGATGAGCCCGATAGACTCCACAGTCCCTGTCACGTCACGCAGGCGGTAGAAGAGCCGATCTGCTGGGGCTACATCCTCCGATTGCCCAATGACAAATCCTCCGACGCTGCGGAGGAGGTGCCCCAGCTCAGACTCTGGAAGGGCAGTCCGAAGCCCTTGGATGGATTCCCACTTGTCTACCGTTCCGCCCGTATGCCCCAAGGCACGTCCAGAAATCATCGGCACGAGCGCACCACACGCGGCCACAATCGGGACCAAGAGGAGAGAAAGCTTGTCTCCGACGCCACCTGTGGAATGTTTGTCCACGCACGGAAGACCAAGCTGACGCCAATGGAAGCGGACGCCAGAATCCCGCATTGCTAGCGTAAGCGCCGCAGTCTCCTGCCGGCTCAACCCTCGGATGCATGCCGCCATGAGGAAGGCAGCAATCTGAGCCTCCGAGATTGTCCCGAGGAGACTTTGCTCGACGAACCATCGGATCTCGGTATCCGACAGCTCACCACCATCTCGTTTCTTGCGGAGGAGCTCACCAGGGATTAGCATTCTACTGATGCACCTTACAAGTTTGTTTGTTCCAGATGACGAACAAGTACTACTTTCTTTCCAACGGTGGTATGTGGCAGTGGAAGAAAGGCGGCACGTTACGAGGGCATGACGCACGTCATGCTTTTTCATGCGGATTGACAGCGGAACCGCAGAGAGGCGTTGTTGTATTTTTGCCGTCAGTGGTTCCACAAGAGGGCGTCACCAATGGCGCAGCACGAATCTTTCAAGCCTCGTGGAGCAATCGCTTTCTTCCTGCTCATGCTGCTCTTCTACGGCATTGCATGGTTTTCCGTGTATGTTGAAGTCTTGAGACGAGGATAGCGATGGAACGTACAGAACGCGTCATGCTGTGGATTGGAGGGGTGGTGATGGCGGTCTTCTTCGTGGCGGTGGTGGTGTTGGCAGCGGGATTCGGTGTGGATGTCCCTGGCTGCATTACAGAGATGAAGCCATTTGAGCGGGACACGCTCTTCCAGCGGACCGATGGGCGTTATGAGCTTCACGTGGTTGCCCGTATGTGGGCCTATCAGATGCCTCCAGTGGAGCTGCCCGCTGGCTCTGAAGTGGATCTCTACTTGAGTTCAGGCGATGTGCTTCACGGTTTCCACATTGATCGGACGAACGTGAACCTGATGGCGATCCCAGGGACAGTTGCGTATGCGCGGGTACGCTTCAAGGAACCGGGGGACTACCCGATCATCTGCCATGAATACTGCGGCGTTGGCCATCAGCAGATGGTTGGTGTGATCAGGATTGTCCAATAACTGTGGAGGGAGCGATGGAGCTGACACGCTCATATCGTAATCTGCTGCGCGTGGAGTTGATAGTGCCGATGGTGCTTCTGATTATCGGCACGTATGGGGGACTAATGCAGGTACTCTTCCGAGCAGGAGTGCTGCACTACGATCCCCTCCTCCGACTGCTCATTGACACTGTGGGAACTCTGCTGGGGGTCGAGGCCCTCAAGAACATTGACTGGCAGAGCTCCATCATGTACTACTGGGGCCTGACACTCCATGGCGTCATCAACGCTATTGTGTTGACGACTTTCTTCGCGGTGGCTTTTGGGAATGCAGTAGTGCCGTACTTCCTCAAGCAGCCCCTGAACACACGGATTGGCTGGCTATCGGCGATCGTGATGCTCATCGGGGTAGGGCTGGCGGCATACGCGATGTTCACAGGGCAGGCATCGGTGCTGTACACGTTCTATCCGCCGCTCAAGGCCCACCCGACCTTCTACTTAGGTGCGGCTTTCCTCATCGTGGGCTCGTGGATAGGTGGGGCGAACTGGATACCGCTGTACCGGCGCTGGCGGCAGGAGCATCCTGGGGAAAAGATTCCGCTGGCCGTCATGGGGATGTTTGCAACGTTTATCATCTGGTTCATCGCGACCCTTTCGGTGGCTGTAGAGGTGCTCTTCCTCTTGCTGCCCTGGTCCCTGGGCTGGACGGAGAGCGTGGATGTACCGTTAGCTCGAGCACTCTTCTGGTTCTTCGGCCACCCGCTGGTGTACTTTTGGCTGCTGCCAGCGTATGTGATGTACTACACAATGCTGCCGAAGGTCGCTGGTGGCAAACTTTTCAGCGATGCTGCGGGACGATTGGTCTTTATCATGTTCATCCTGTTCTCCATCCCAGTCGGAGCACACCACCAGTTCTCTGATCCGGGGATTGGCACGCAGTGGAAGTTACTGCATACGTTCCTGACGTATGCGGTAGCCCTCCCCAGCCTGATTACGGCTTTCACGATCGCTGCTTCGTTGGAGCATGCGGGACGCCAGAATGGTGGGCGCGGGCTCTTCGGGTGGATGTTCCGGCTGCCATACTTTGACCGTGAGCGCTGGCTGTTTAGCTACTGGGTTACAGGCCTCATCATCTTCATTTTCGGTGGGCTCTCGGGCATCGTGAATGCCTCGTACAACTTGAACCTGGCTGTCCACAACACGTCGTGGATTCCTGGGCATTTCCATTTGACGGTTGGAAGCCCTGTGGTGCTGGCGATTCTGGGGATGAGCCTCCACATGGTGGCGCAGCTCAGCGGGAAGGCGGTGCGGCTAAAGAGTCTGGCGGTAGCCTTCCCCTACTTATGGCTTGTAGGGGTGCTGATCTTTTCCTGGGGGATGATGCGTGGCGGCCTCCTGGGAATGCCACGGCGGACGTATTTAGGAGCTGGTTCCCTTAGCCCGGATATGCAGGGGACTCCGTTCTACCGAGCTGATTGGGCGCCGTATGCAGATATAGCTATGATCGGTGGCATCATCAT
>JANWXA010000079.1 GCA_025055465.1 Candidatus Kapaibacterium sp. | reverse complement strand
ATGACGGCGTTTTCTCGTTCAGCGACACGGATCGCATCTGGAGTCCGCCCAGGTCGGAGAACATAGGTTTCAATACCCCGGGCGGGGTGTGGTTTGGTTGCGGCAGCGTTGCAGTGGAGGCTGAGGAAGAGCTTCCCCCGGTGTTCGTTTGCAATTTGCCCGCGGCGGTAAAGAGGCACAAAGCGATCGTCTTCGCGGGTCAGTATGATACGGGTGGCCGGCATACGGCGCTGCAAGAGTTGGCGTAGTTTCAGTGCAATCTGGAGAGTGATATCTTTCTCTGCCCGCCCGCTCAGGCTAAGGGCACCGTAGTCAGCACCACCATGTCCGGGGTCTATGACAATGACATCCAGGCCCCAGCGCTCGGATTCCGGCGGCGGGATCGCTAATAGCACAGAGAGTCGAACGACGCGAGGGCCTTCGCGTCCCCAGAAACACTCTCGGATATTTGCCCGGAAGCGGATACGGTAGACGGTGATATCGCGGATGCGCTGGTAATCCAGCCGCTGTATGTCGGGCACCTGTAGAGCGGTTTCCGCTGTGTGGAGTACATCGGGGATACGTAAGACGAGTTCACGCCCCTGCCACTCAGGGCGTTGATAGCGGTCGATTGTGCCGTTTGCAATGAAGCGTAGATGGAGCGTGTCGGAACTGCGCTGTGCCTCTATACGTGCGATTTCCACCGGTGCCAAAGCGAAACTGGTACCGACGGCAGCCAGTAGTCCGGCAGAGCGGCTCCGTGGGGCTGAGGAGTCCCAGTGTTCGTGGAACGGTAGACGAGGTACTTTAGGTGCGAAGCCCGTGTCTTGAGGAATTGGTAGAGGAGGGATGCGTGGGGGGTGGATCGGTAGAGGCGAACGAGATGGCGTAGAGTAAGAAGTGGATGTATTGGCCACTGGTCGCAGGAAATGTACCTCTGTCGGTGAGATCCATTGTAGCGAAGCTCCCCAGAGAATGGCGAGAGCCTCTACAAGGGCGGCTGCAGGTACGAACAGTTGCGAGCCGTCGGATTGGACTGGTACAGGTAGTTGATAGACCCCTGAAGTAGTAGGGGTTTCCCAACGGAGGAAGAAACTGAAAGGGGCGGTTTGCAGTAAACCTTCGGGAGCCTGGAGCTCTGTGCCTTTTCTATTCAGCCGAGCTCGGCCGTGCCAGAGGGCGGTGCAGTCATATAGCCCTACAGTGATATAGCTGCCGATTGCCCGCAGCGGCAGGTGCGTCTTCTTCTCGTCGGGTAGGACAAGGGTAAGTGTTTGCTGGGCATAGGCACCAATGATGCAAAGAACGCTCAGCAGAAACCATCGGGACCAGTGGCAGCCATTGCGCTTCCATCCTACGGCTTTCGCACGGCAGGCTTCGGGGTCGTGAGAGGGTAGCCATGGTGTTTCCATTCTAAGATCCCTCCGCTCATGTTAAAGGCATTGAAGCCATTGTGGCGGAGAATCCGGACGGCATGGGCGCTCCGGTTCCCGCTCCGGCAATAAGCGATGATCGTTTTCTCTCGGAGGGATTCTAATTCCCGAAGGCGTTGGGGTAGCTCCTGTACGGGAATAAGGCGTGAACCGGGAATGTAGCCCTCAGCGAACTCTGCTGGTGTGCGAACGTCCAGTACAACCACCGATGTGTCTTTGATGCGCTGAACAACTTCAGACGGAGGTAGTGTCGGGACGCGCTGCTGTTGGGCAGTGGCGATGCTCAGGCTCATCATGACAGCAAGTATTCCCCATACAGACATTGATACTACCAGACCATGGGACAACATGCAATACCAAAGACGAACGATGGTGTATCGTCGGTGCAGAGCGTGCCCCCTATGGGCATTCAGAGCTGTGGTTATGAAAGCGACAGGAATCTACGGAGGTTGGTAGAGCAAGGGGTTACCGTTTCTTTTGTGGAAAAACTTCTAATGTGAGCTCTTCGTTGCACCCCAGCTCGAAGTCCTGTTCGTAGCCGCGGTAATCTTCCCGGTAGATGCTTATGGCGTAACGACCGATACAGAGTCGTTCAAAGCCGACCCGTCCGCGACCATCTGTGGACTTTGTGCTTAGGACAACGTTTGCCTTCCAGAGGCGTACGATAGCTTGTTCGATAGGCTCTCGCGTCTCCGAGTCTCGAACAAAGACGGACACTTTCCCCTCGCAGCATTTGTCGGGCTCCCGTCGCGAAAGCAGCACATGACGTTCTATTGTCTGATTGCATCCCAGGTCAAATTCAAATTCCTTCGGGTTATAACCCTCAGCGTGGATGCTTACCCCGTAGTCTCCTTTACAGAGGTGGACGAAGCGCACAACTCCGTTTTGGATGGAGGAGCCTTCGGCTATAATCCGTCCTTCTCGCCAAAGGCGGACAAGAGCCCCTGCAATGGGTCGTTCGGAGCCGGAGTCTCGGACGACAATCTCCGCCACACCTTCGCAGCACTCCCGGTGCGCGGGGTGGAGCATGACATCAACACTGACATGGGTATTGCACTCGACGTGCACGCGAACCTCCTTGGACTGATATCCTTCAGCCAGTACTTCCACCACGTATGCGCCGGCGCACAGTCCATCAAATGCGGCAAGGCCATTTCGAGCCAGCTGCTGCTCCAGCAAAACTCCTTGACGCCAAAGGCGCACTGTTGCGCTGGGCGGGGGTGTCATTCGGATGCTGTCGGCGACACGTACGGAGATAATTCCCTGACAACAGGTATCTTCATCGCGTCCTTCGCAGTGCAAAGGGAGGCGCAGGGTGGTAACATCGTTGCACTCCAGCGTCAGCGTCAATTCCTGAACGGCGCAGTGTTCGTGAGCCACTCGAAGAATGTAGGTTCCAGGGCAAAGCTCCGTAAAGAGTGCGCCAGCTTGGTCACTTACCTTGGTCTGAGTGTAGTCTCCATGTTGCTTTTGTACCCGCACGGAAGCGCCGACGCGAATGGCGCCGGAGGCAGAATCGTACGGTAGCACCAAAAGTGTTCCATGACAACAGGAATCAGGCTTGCTTGGGGGCTCTTTCGGTTCTGAGGGGTGCTTGACACAGGCGCTGAGAAACAAAGCGCAGAGGCTGGCAGCACAGGAAACTTGGAGTCGCATGGGATCTTTACACTTGTTTGACACTTGCTACCAATAAACCGTGGGCAAGAGGCAGGTTACACGGGTGTTGTCAAGGCAGGACCGTTAATTTTGTAGATGCTGACGGCGGGCGTAGCTCAGCCCGGTGAGAGCACCAGGTTGTGGCCCTGGGGGTCGTGGGTTCAAATCCCATCGCCCGCCCTGTGGATGTGCGGGGGCAAAGTTTACTCAGTATGGTCGCTGCTTGACGGTGACAGGGGGATTAGGATCGTAGGGATATGTGCTCAGATGCTTCTTGAGGTCTTCGATGATGGGGACCCCTATGGGTTCTATACGATGGAGTAATGCCAGCCAGTAGCTGACCCAATCACCAAAGTAGATGAGAGCAAAGAGCCTGGTCAGGAATTGGGGCTCTTCGGGGCGGAGAAAAGTGTTGGACTCTAAAGGGATGAAGGGCGCCAGGAGCTTGTAAGCATGCTCGATACGCAAGCGGATGCGGGGATGGTCTTCGGGGTCCTGCATCCATATGAGATGGACATTCTCCGAGGGGAAGCCTTCTGGAAACCGCCAACCGTTGATCTCGTTGTGGTTCATTTCGGGGACGACATTACCGAAGGCGGCGTGCTTGGCATTCTCCTGGATTTGCTGGCGCCAGCGGAGTCCGACAGCTTCCATGCGCTCGGTGGCATAGATGATGGGGACGCAAGCCCGAAGTTGATGGGCCAACTGTGTCGTGGGATTGTCTTCCTCGTCGGGTTTGCTATAGAGCTCGGCAAGTTCCTTGAGGCGGTTGTGCGTGACCGCGATGGCTTTCTCTGTAAGCCGCAAGGCTGTTTTGCGGAAGTAATTGAGGCGTAGGAAGAGCAGCAGTAGGGCAAAAAAGGAGAACCCCAAGGCTCCCCGAGGGGGGAAGCCCGATGGCAAAGGAATCAAGGGCAAGCCCAGTTCGTGGGAGCGCTGCAGTAAGTACCCGCCACTGGTCAGGCATGCTATGTGGGGCGTGTGCAGGCGAGCCAGCTCGAATGCGGTTAGGGTTTCCTCCGTATTGCCGGAGTAGCTGCTGGCGATGACCAGAGTGCGGCGATCCACAAGGGATGGCGGGAAGTGATAGCCTCGGTGGACGCGGATGTCCAGGTGATCAGCACCGGGGGTGAAGGTGGTGTAGGTGCGCACGATATCGCCCAGGATAGCGGAGCCACCCATGCCGAGAATAAGGATGCGGTGGGGCTTTTTCGGAAAGGCCTCCGTGGGCACGTGTTCCACCGAATGGTACGCGGCCTCAATTTGGTTGTGGAAGCGGAATAGGATGGTGAACATTTGAAAACGATCAATGCGCTCAATCAGTTCTCGCAGCGTGGATTCCATGGGGGTGTCGTAGAGAGGCTACATGACGCCATCGAGTCCGCTGCTACGGAGGAGCTGGCGGGCTATAACCATACGTTGGATCTCGCTGGTACCTTCCCCGATTGTGAGCAGCTTGGCATCGCGGTAGAGCTTTTCTACGGGATACTCCTTGATGTAACCGTAGCCGCCAAAGATTTGGAGGGCCTCATCGGCAGCACGAATCGCCAGTTCACTGGCAAAGAGCTTTGCTTGCGCGGCTTCCAATCGCACGAGGCGACCCTGTTGCCGATTCCATGCCGCCCGATAAGTCAGGAGGCGTGCCGCTTCGAGCTCCATGGAAAGCCGCGCTAACTTCATCTGTATGGCTTGGAATTCTGCCAACGGGGAGCCAAACTGGCGTCGTTCCGTGGAATAGCGCAGGGCGGCTTCGAGGGCACCTTGGGCCAGTCCCACACCCAGAGCGGCAATGCTGATGCGCCCCCCGTCCAGGATTTCCAGAGCTTGTCTGTAACCGTCGCCTTCGCTGCCGATAAGGTTGGATGCAGGGACCTGTACATCTTCCAGGGATAGTGTAGTCGTGTCGCTTGCCCGCATCCCGAGCTTGCTTTCACGTTTACCAGCGGTGAAACCCTTCATGCCCTTTTCGATCACAAAGGCGGAGATACCGTGCTTGCCACGGCTGGAGTCTGTGAGTGCCATGACAACAGCAATGGAGCCGACCCCACCGTGGGTGGTGAAGCTCTTGGATCCGTTTAGGCGATAGAAGCTGCCTTCCCGGCGGGCGGTGGTCCGTAAGCTGGCGGCATCGGATCCCGATCCAGGTTCAGTCAAAGCCCATGCGCCTAGGGCTCTTCCGCTGGCTAAGTCCGGCAGGTAGCGCCGCTTGAGATCTTCAGAGCCGAAAGACAGAATGTGGTTCGTGCAAAGTCCATTGTGCGCAGCTACACTGAGGGCAATTGCCGGACAGACGCGAGCTATCTCCTCCACAACGATCACGAACTCCATGTAGCCTAATCCAGCCCCACCGTAGTCGGCAGGAACCAGAATTCCCAGTAGCCCCAGTTCCCCCATTTTGCTGAAAAGCTCGTGTGGAAATTCCTGCTGGTCATCGTAGTAGCTTGCCACAGGGCGGATTTCCCCTTCAACGAATTCTCGGACCGTGTTCCGGATGGCTTCCTGCTCGCCGCTGAGGGCAAAAGAAATACCTGCCATTATCCCAAACGGATAGATACTACGCTTGGGCAATAGACGGCACCAGGGTGTAGAAATTGGTGTGTATTTTTACGCAGTGTAGCGGACGCTGGGAGCCTTCGTGTATGGAGCGGTGGTATGTGGTGCTGGCGCTGTGGAATGGGGTGGTGTGGTCGCAGGTACCGTATGATCGGAATCCGCAGTGGGAGAGTGCTCCACAAGGATTTTATGCAACGGGGTTGGCGCTCGCGGATATGGATGGGGATGTTTTTCCTGAGCTCGTGGTGTCGTGCGGGAATGACATGGCGCGGCAGCCGGTGTGCCTGTATTCTAATCAAGCAGGTCAACTGCAGCAGCTGCCTTCATGGTGTTCCGCTGATAGTGGCTACCATGGTCATCTGGCTGTTGCTGATGTGGATGGTGATGGCTGGCTGGATGTGGCCGTTACGGAGTATCTGGGTGCCGGTGGGTTTGGGTCTCCTGGCGGAGTCAAGCTTTACCGTAATCACTATGGGCGTCTGGAGCCACTACCGGGATGGCGGGCGCGCGAGAGTTTCCCCAGCTTCCGCTGTGCCTGGGGAGATGTGGATGGCGATGGGCGTCCAGATTTAGCGGTCGCCGGCGGTGAGGCCTACACGAGGGTGCCGGAGCCTGTTCGGGTGTACCGAAACTACGGTGGAGTTCTGGAGCAGAGCGCATCCTGGCAGAGCTTGGATAGCGTGTATGCCTACGACCTTGCGTGGGAGGATTTCAACGGCGATGGGTGGCTGGATCTGGCTGTGGCATGCGCACGCGGCCCGAGTCGAGTTTACTATAACCGAGGTGGTTCCCTGGAGCGTAGACCTGGATGGATGGCGGCGGAAGCGGAGTTTGCTAACTCCCTTGCCGTGGGCGATGTTGATGGTGATGGTTGGATAGATGTTGCGGTGTCCTTCAACCGGCAGCTCGGTGGCAGTGGGCGGTTTGTGCTTTTCCGGAACCAGACTGGCAAATTGGAGCGAACACCATTGTGGCGTTCGAGCTTTTCTGGATACGGGTCTGGAATCGCGCTGGTAGACGTTGATGGAGACGGTGCACTGGATTTGGTGACCGGAGCATGGTGGGACACAGTCCGCATTTACCGCAATCTGGGCGGTACGTTACCATCTGAACCGCACTGGCGTTCGCGGACTCGGAGCGTCGTGGAAGCTTTCGCGTTTGCTGATGTCAACGGTGATGGGCTGCGGGAGGTACTGTGGAGCCTTTATCGGATAGGGGAAGGCTCCCTCTTCCGCTTGCCTGTGCGACCGGTAGAGCGCCTACTGGAACTGAGGATGGGGGGCGCTTCACTTCCTCCCAACCGGTATTGCTCAAATCTTGCCACTGGATGGCTCAGCCTTCCCCGAAACCTTGGGGATACGCTTGTTGTTCGCGCCGTCGTTTCGAATCGGTTGGACATGGCGGTTAGCAATTGGGATCCCGAGCAGGGTAATTTTCTCTTTGCGTGGCAGGGATCAGAGACGGGTGTACCAGCACAAATACAAAGGCTGCTTTTGCGGATACATTCAGACGGTGCGGGGAATGTTGTGGCGGAGTGCTGTGTGCCGGAGGCAGGGATGGTAACGGCAGAATGGATGACCCTCTTGGGGCAGAGCTTACCGGCCTTTTCAGGACACTTGCCTGCGGGGTGCTCCCGGTTTGAACTTTCTCCGCCCTCAGCGGCTGGATGGCATGGCTTGAGGCTGCATACACCTGCTGGGAGGGTGCTCATGCCCCTCTTTCGTCTATACTCGCCGTGATAGAGGCACCGAGGGTCACGATGGCGACGCGTGCTGAAGAGCTCCTGAACGATTCCAGCGTTGTACGGTTAGTGCAGATTGCCTTGTCTGAGGATATTGGCCAGGGTGATGTTACGACTGAGAGCTTATTTGCCGGACGAACGCCGCCATTGGGGCGTGGGCGCGTGATGGCGAAGGAGTCGGGAGTGGTCTGTGGTCTACCGGTTGCAGCGTTGGTTTTCCGAGAGGTGCATCCCGAGGCCCTTCTACAGCCTCTCGCGTCTGAGGGCGTATGGGTGGAAAAGGGCACAGTGATCGCAGAGGTGGTGGGCCCGGCGTCGGCATTGTTGACGGCGGAGCGTACGGCGCTGAATTTTTTACAGCGGATGAGCGGAGTAGCAACGCTAACAAGGCGCTTCGCACAGGCGGTACAGGGTACTGGTACCGCCATTACGGACACACGCAAGACCATCCCTGGGTGGCGCCGATTGGACAAGTATGCCACGGCCATTGGTGGAGCGCAGAATCATCGTATGGGGCTCTATGACATGGTGCTCATCAAAGACAACCACATTGCTGCGGCTGGTGGGATTCGCCGGGCCGTGGAGCTCTGCCGCCGGGAACTGGGGGAGCTCGACGTCCTCATTGAGGTGGAGGCGCGTTCACTTGTAGAAGTACGGGAGGTGCTCCAGTGTGAAGGTGTCCATCGGATTATGTTCGATAATTTCAACCCTGACGACGTTCGTCGCGCTGTAGAATTGGTGGCCGGAAAGCTTGAGACTGAGGCTTCAGGGAATATCGGCCTGGAGAATGTACGGCGCTATGCAGAGACCGGGGTGCAGTTCATTTCTGTCGGGGCTATAACCCACTCGGCGCCGGCGTTGGACATATCCCTGGAGCTTGTAGTTCCCAGCCTTCTCTGATGCAGTGGACACCCGAACAGCAGTGGGCGGTGAGTGTAGATCGTCACGCTATCGTGACTGCCAGCGCGGGATCTGGAAAGACGGCAGTGTTGGTGCGGCGTTACGTGGAGTTAGTGCTTTCCGGCGTAGACCCGCGGGCAATCGTGGCAATTACTTTCACGCGCAAGGCCGCCGCTGAAATGTATGCGCGCATTGCTGCAGAAATTGACCGGCAGATCGCAGAGGCCACGGCCCCGCAAGAGATAGCAC
>JANWXA010000078.1 GCA_025055465.1 Candidatus Kapaibacterium sp. | reverse complement strand
GCTCGGTGGCCAGCTTTCAGGCTATTGATACCCGTACGATTCTTTTCGGGCTGGCAGGCATAAAAAATGTAGGTATGGCAGCCGTAGAGGAACTGCTCCGAGCTCGCCGTCTCGGGCCTTTCCGCTCACTGTTCGATATAGCACGCCGAACGGATTCCCGCATTGTCAATCGCCGGGCCCTGGAGGCTTTGATTGCCGCTGGCGCTTTTGACAGTTTGGGTCAGGGGCATCGGGCGCAATTGATGGCGGCCGTAGAAAAAGCTGTGGAATATGCTCGGATAACTGCTGATGCCGGTCCAATGCAAAGCCTATTTGACGCATCGGGTATCGGTCCGACTGAACCGGAATTGCCCGATGTGCCGCCGTGGAGCTTTTCAGAGCAGCTTCGCCGAGAGCGGGAGGTCTTGGGACTGTATCTGAGCGCTCATCCGTTGCAGGAGTATGAGAGTTTGCTTCAAGGGGTGGTTGTTCCTCTCGCCCGGCTCCAGCAGTGGGTGGAGCAGGCGAATGGGAATGCAGTGCGTGTAGCCGCTGTAGTAACAGCCGTGCAACGTCGCCGCGACCGCCAGCAACGCCCTATTGCCTTTGCTACGGTAGAGGATTGGAGCGGGCAAGCCGAGGCCGTTTTCTGGCATGAAGCCTTTGTCTCTGTTGAGCTGTACTTGCGCGAAGGGGAGCTCCTCTTGCTGTCGGGTCGGGTGGAGTTGAGAGAAAGCAGCCCTCGGCTCATTGTCGCAACGGCTGAGCCATTGGAGCGTGGACTGCGCCGATTAGCACGCGGCTTCCGTTTAGAGCTGCCTGTTAGTGATCACACCTTGGAAGTTATCCAACGTCTCCACCGGCTTCAGCAGAGCAGCCCAAGCGGCTGTCCTGTGTTGCTCTGTCTGTACGAGCAAGATACTCCTATTAGCGCCTACCTCATTCCGCATCTCGGAGTAGAGCTGTCCGCACAGGGGTATCGCGACTTGATGGAAGTACTTCGTGAAGGACGCGGGCGCGTTGGACTGTGGATGGAGTAAGGGTCTGGATCCACTCCATGCAGAGACCTAACTGCTCTCCCGGGTTGTTAGAACGGCTGCTGCATAGACTCCTCTGCTTGTGAGGGAGCGATGGACAAAAGTGAGACTCCGCCGTTGCGTCCGTCGAGGGGAGGGCTTCCTTCGGCTATGGCGTGAAGAAAAGGCAAACTACACGTTGCTCCAATAAGCACGCGGTTATGTGTAATCAACCTGGACTTGAAGCAATGGCTTTCATAAGGAACATGGGCTCAGTTGATCGCATTCTTCGGCTGCTGGTTGCGGTGGTCATTGCTGTCCTGTATCTCACGGGTTCTCTCTCCGGTCCACTGGCGCTTGTTCTGGGGATTCTGGCAGTAGCCTTCGCCGTTACCAGCCTTATTGGTTTCTGTCCGCTGTATGCTCCCTTCCGGCTTTCGACGCGCAGGCGGTAGGTGTGGACAAGGGGAGAAAGGAGGGCAGCTCAGCAGCGACGCTGGGTAGAGGAAGCCGCGATAAGGCTGCGCCTGGGGATAGCGGAAGTGCAGTGGTACAGGTAGAAACTCGGGTGAGTGTGCCCATGATTTTGCGAACGGGGAACGCAGTAGGGGTTGTCCTGTTAGTATGGGGTGTAGCTGGGATTTCCAGTTGTGCTCCGGGGCTTGATCTGTCAAATCGGGCGATACGGGAGTTCATTTCTGACAGTGCTCGGCGTTACGTTGAGTTTTTGGCCTCCGACGAGCTCCAAGGGCGGAATACGCCAAGCCCCGGATTGCTACGAGCAGCAGAGTATTTAGCAGCAGCCTTTCAACGTTGGGGACTCCAGCCCATCGGAGGTAGCTATTGGCACTACTACGAGTTAGTGCGCCGCGATGTTGACCGTGACAGTCTGCTGCTGCGTATTCGGCAGACTTCTGCAATCTGGGAAGCTCGCATCCCAGAGCATGCGGTGCCGCACCCCGCGACAGCTGCGGGGCGCTACTTCCAGACCCCGGTCGTGCTCATCGGTCCTGGGGTTCCTGACTCTGCGGCAGTGGCGCAGGTAGCCCAGGAGCTACGCGGGGCGGTGGTCCTCTTCGTACGTGCCGCGTCTGGCAGCCGCGAGCAGGATACAGCCGAGCGCGAGCACACCGCCTCCCAGCCCCTTCTGATGGCCTTTGGGCGATTGCTCCGTCAGTATGGGGTTGTTGGGATGCTGTTGGTCAACTATCCGGAGCGACAACGGAAGCTCCGTCCGCAGCGCTACCCTTGGCCAGCGCTGAACCCAGCTTTCTCTCGGCACAAGCCTCCGCTGCAACTGCTGACAGAGAGTCCAGAGGTGCCGGTCATCTACAGTGTCGGCAGCGACGTCTTGGAGGCTCTCTTCGGTGCTGAGGAGGTCTTCCAGCGTCGTATCCGTGCTGCAGATAGCCTCGGTCGGACTCTGATAGAGCCGCTGCCAGGGGTTTCGGTGGACATTGCGGTGGCCTTTCGGGAAGTAGAGCGCATTCGGGTCCCAAACGTCGTCGGGATGCTCAGTGGTCGGACGCGACCGCAGGAGTACGTGCTCATCGGAGCTCACTACGACCACGTCGGCGTCATGGTGACGCCAGGTTCCCCGGACTCCATCCACAACGGTGCCGATGACAACGCCTCCGGCACAGCAGGACTCATGCTCATTGCCCGGGCCTTTAGCCGCATACGGCCGGGGCCAGAGCGAACGGTCGTCTTTGTTGCCTTCAGCGGTGAGGAGAAGGGCTTGCTTGGCTCGCGAGCCTTCGTACGCCGGCCGCCTCTGCCGTTGGACAGTTGTTTAGTGATGCTCAACATGGACATGATTGGGCGAAACCATCCGGATTCACTCTCCGTCGGGGTACGCGGAGAGTGGCTGCTGAGGCTCATAGAGCAAGAGAACCGCCGCCTTCCTACTCCGTTTTTGATTGGACGGGAGGCAGAGGAGTTCTTCGGACGTAGTGACCATGCCTCCTTTGCCGCACGAGGCGTTCCGACAGCCTTCTTCTTCACAGGCCTCCACGAAGACTACCACAAGCCAAGTGATCACGCCGACAAGGTCAACCCGGACAAGGTCGCTCGTGTGGCACTGCTGGTAGCCCGGGTGGCGTGGCGGATTGCACAGCAGGGGAGAGGAGGAGAGCCCTCCAAAGAGCACGCAGAGAGGCCGTAGGAGGTCCGTAGGGTCAAGGCCGCTGGAGAGGACTGCATTTCGGTGACCGGAGTTGTTGGGGGATACCGGTGGTATTGGTTGACGCTGTGCAAAGCATCGTGCGTCGTTCGTCTTTGGAGTCAACACGGTAGTAGGGCATAGCAGCGGAAGATGATGCGGAGCGTGTGGTGGAGCATTGCTGTAGCGGGACTAACGGGAGCAGCGGTTGCCCCTGCGCAATGGGTGTTGATGCGAGAGGATGCCGATAACCTCGTCCAGCAGGGCATCTTCTACATCTACAACATGCAGTTCGACAGTGCCGAGCACTACTTCCGCGAACTTATCCACCGGTACCCGGAGCATCCTGCTGGATACTTCATGGATGCAATGGTGTCCTGGTGGAAGATTCTCACCAACCGGCGCTCCCGGGCTTATGATGAGGAATTCCTCGCCGAGATCCAGCGGGTACTGGATGTCTGCCAGCCGATCTTGGAGCAGAATCCCTACGACATCGTTGGTCTCTTCTTCAAGGGTGGGGCTTTGGGCTACCGGGGACGATTCTATGCTATGCGCGAAAGTTGGATTCGGGCTGCTAACGACGGGCGGGAGGGCTTCGAAATCCTCATGCGCGTCCAGCGCTTGGCGCCGACCAACTACGACGTGCTCTTGGGGACCGGGGTATACAACTACTACGCCGTCAAGCTCCCGGAGATGTACCCCATCTTGCGTCCGCTCCTCCTCTTCCTGCCACCGGGGGACAAAGAGCTCGGGATCGCCCAATTGCGTGCCTCAGCCCGCCATGCTCGCTACGCTGCCACGGAAGCGAAGGTCGTCCTCCTGCAAATCCTCTACGACTTCGAACACAACATCCCGGAGGCGCTCACTGTTGCTGAGGAGCTCTTCCAGCAGTATCCGCGGAACCCCTACTTCCACCGTTACCTGGGGCGCTGCTACGTCCGCATGGGCTACCTGGAGAAGATGGAGGAGGTATGGCGCGAGGTCTTGCGCCGCTCCATCGAGAAGTGGAATGGCTACGAAGAACTGACAGCCCGCGAAGCGCTCTACTACGTTGGGCTTGCCCTCATGCAGCGAGGCCAGTACGAGGAAGCATTGCGCTACTTCTACAAGTGTGATGAGCTGAGCCGCGTCCTGGACGAAGACCCTTCAGGCTTCATGGTCAAGGTCAACCTGAAGATCGGCAATATCTACGACCTACAGGGCAAGCGGGATTTGGCCCTCATGCAGTACCGGAAGGTTCTCTCCTGGCGTGACGTCCAGAACTCGCACGAGGAAGCCCGTCGGTACGCGGAGAAACCGTACGGGAGCCAATAGAAGAATGGGCTCAAGACGAGGATTCCCGTCGTAGTAGGGATACACCGAGGCCCCCCAATGCTGGTCGTGGGCTCGTAGCAGGCTGGGTGCAGAAGGGATGCGATGGGTTACGCTCTTACTGGGTGGGGCAACCGTTCTGGTGGCGCAGACGGGCTTCGTGGTCGAGGGGATCATTGTAGATGTACAGACGGGCGGGCCTGTAGCGGGTGCTTCAGTCTTCGCAGTCCAGGCACAGCGGGGGACGTACACCTCTGCCCGAGGATTTTTTCGCCTGATTCTGCCCCAGGAGACGGATACCCTGCGGGCACGCTCGCTGGGTTATAGGGAACAGCGTTTTCCGGTCCATGTCCAGCAGAGCCCTCTGCGGTTGGCCCTCGTCCCGTTGCCCGTGGAGATGGCCACCGTGCCCATTGAGGCTGAGCTTACGGCCGAGGAGGTGATTATAAACGCGCAGCAGCGACGCCTGCAGAACTGGCGCCGTATTCGTACGGCGGAGGCCTTGGTGTACTCTAAGCTGGTCTTGGGGACAACACAGTCAGGCGATTTGGAGATCGGCGTCCGCCTGTCTGAGCAGGGGCAAGCGACGACTGTTAAGCCTGCTCGTGACACAGCGTTTGCAATTCTGGAGACCTTTGCTCGCCTCTACTACGACGCCGAGCGAGGGCAGCGTGCGGTCATTCTCCAGCGACGGCAGACGCGGAATGTCCCGCCAGAGGCGAATGTGCTCGTCTTCGGTAGCATAGGCAGCCTCTACCAGGAGCAAGTTGAGGTCGTCACGGTTGCTATCCCTTCCCCAATTGGACCCGAGGCCCTAAAGCGGTACCGCTTCCGTGTGCGTGAGCGCCGGCCGTGGGGCGGGCATCGGTTGGTGTATGTTCTGGGGGTAGAGCCCCGCTCGCGTCTCTACCCTGCGTTCGAAGGCGAGATCGTGATTGTGGACAGTACCTTTGCCCTTGTCCAGGCAGACCTCTGGCCCTCAGGGACGACAGCGCTCCCTTTCCTGCGACAGCTCCGTTTCATTCAGCGCTGCGAGCACTTCCCAGGTGATATTTGGTTCCCGACCTTCGCAGAGCTCTCGGGTACTTTTGCCGTTGCTCCTCTTCGGGGTCTCCTGGAGTTCGATGGAGAATTCGTGCTGACGCGCATTGCCACGGAGGTGCGACTCAACAGCCCTCTGCCCGATACTGTGTTTTCCGAGGAGCAGCGGATTCGCGTAGCTCCGCTGGCTGATTCCGCTCAAGCAGAGTTCTGGCAGCGCTATGCGCTTGTGGAGCTGACACCGCGCGAGCTGGCAATCTACCAGCGCATGGATAGTCTCGCGCAGCTCCGTGGGGAAGTAGACCCACGCGGATTAGCACGCTCCTTAACTAACTTTCCGCTCTTCTTCCGCTTCAACCGGGTCACTGGCGTACAACTCGGGCTACAGTATCAGTGGACTTGGGGGCTCGTTGAGCCAGGGGCTGGATTGACGTATGCGCTGGCGCGCTCGCGGTGGGAAGGGTGGGGCCAGGTGAGGGTGAATCTCCCAGGGCTTCCGGTGTGGCTCTCCGCTCGGGCCTTTGCCTGGACGGCTCCGATGGGCTGGGATCGGACATACCCGGAAGTACTCAACTCCCTGAACGCTGTACTCTTCCACCGGGACTACTACGACTGGGTCTACCGCGAAGGCGTGGGGGCGGAGACCGGGATAGAATTAGGCCGCTGGAGTCGGCTCGTTGCCTCCTGGGAGCTGTTCCGCACCGTGGGGTTGCCAGCTCGCGTACAGCGGTCTCTGTTTGTGGCGAAGCCATTCCGGGGCAATCCGGTGGCTGAGGAGGCTCGGTATCGGGTGGGTGGGATGACTCTGACGTGGGGCGAGCCGGGCGAAGGAGTGCAGGCTGAAGTGCCTAACAAAGGATTTCGGCTGAAAGGAAGGCTGCAAGGGGTGTTTGGAGAGTTTCGGCAGGGTACGAATGCTGCTGCCTGGCAGCGTCTGTGGGCACTGGTGGCGAACGCAGAGCTGGAGTTCCCTACCGTCTCGACAGGCGGCTATGTCCCGATGAAGTTACGCCTGTGGACTGAACTGGGGGTGGGCCAGGAGCTTCCACTCCTCTATGCTTTTCGGCTACGCAGCACTGCCGCTCTCTTGGGGCGACTGGGGCACCTGGTAACGGCGCCTCTGGGGGTCTACGGCGGACGGCGCCTCATCGCAGTTGCTGCCGAGCATAACTTCACTGACTTGTGGTGGCGGGCCCTGGGGCTGCCGACGTTTCGGGGCCGTGGCATAGAACTGCTCGTCACAGCGACTGCGGCCAGGGTGTGGCAGGCTGAGGGGTTACCGTATCAAGCGACAGGGCAACAGTGGTATACGGAGCTGGGCCTCGGCATCGGGCGGATCCCAGCGTTCATCACGGATATCTTGGTGCTGCGGCTGGATATTTGCCGAGGTTTTGGGGAGCTTGCCCAGGGACGCTGGGGAATAGCGCTGCAGGGGAGCCTTAGTTTGTAACGCACTGTGGTGGGATCCACTCAGTAATGGTCACGAAAGGCATAAGCGGCGGGACCCCAGGCTATGGGGTGGCACAGGGATTGTAGAAGCCATGAGTGCGATGTGGTGGTACATTCTCGGAGTCTGCCTTGTATTTTCGGGCTGCCAGGTGCAGCCGGTGCGGCGTACGGTGCCGCCGTTGTTGCTCCTGGAGCAGCGCCTACAGCCTGAGCCGAAGCCCAGCACAAACAGTGAAGGTTCCTCTTCCATCCAGGAACCTGATACCGCGGTTGCCGGAGTTTCGGTGCGGCGGCTGCCGACCATCCGGGAGTCTATGGAGCGTCTCGCAGCGGAGCAGGGGTCGCTGCGGGAGACGCTGGAGGAGGTCCAGCAGGATATCCAGCGCATGGGGCTCCTGCTGTCAGAACTGACGGAGTTAGCCCGATCGGTTTCGCAAACTCCGGAAAGCATTGTTTCTGCATCTAATGCTCGTTCGGTGCGCGGGCGGCGTCAACGGAAAGCATCATCCCGGAGTTCAGCACGCTTGCCGGATACCACCGTGCGGGTGCCAGGAGGAACACCAACACAAGCTGTGGAGATGCCGGTAGCTTCTGAGCAGTTGTTGGCTACCGGGGACTTGAGACGACGCTATGCTCAGGCACTCCAGCACATTGCCCGCCGTGAATATGCTGAGGCGTGGGTGCTGCTGGAAAGAGTGCTCATGGAAGCGAAAGACCCAGTTTTCCTAACTAATGTGCGCTATTGGCGCGGTGATATTGCCTTTCGCCAAGGCAACTACGGGCAGGCGATTACTGAGTTGGAGGCCGTCCTTCAAAATCCGTCTGCGCCAAAGGCAGCAGCAGCGCATGCTCTCTTGGCTGAGAGCTGCTTGAAGCAGGGGGATCGAGAAAGGGCTCGACAGACACTCCAGGCATTGGTGCGGCGCTTCCCCACCAGCGAGTTTGCTCCACGCGCACGGAAGCTTCTACAGCAGCTCTAAGTTATATCCACTGCGGCGTGCCTTCGTCCTATGGTGTGCCAGGGATGCCATCAATAGCAAGCCTAAAATGGTTGCTTTTGTTGAGGGCGAGCTGATACAACGATCGGGCGCGCAAGTGGTCCTCCAGTGTGCCGGAGTAGGAGTTAGGCTGACCGTGCCGCTTAGCACTCTTCAGCGGTTACCAGAACTGGGACAGCGCGTGCGTCTGTGGACAGTAATGGAATTTTACCAGGAGCCGAGTGGCTATGGGGAATACCGACTATACGGCTTCTTCACCGAGGCAGAAAGCCATGTGTTCGAGCTTCTTCGGCGGGTTTCCGGGATAGGGACAAAAACAGCATTGACCGTGCTTTCTGCATTCTCGGTCACGGAACTGCCCGGCGTTGGGAGGAAGACGGCCGAACGGCTGATATTAGAGTTGCGAGAGCGGATTGTGTCCATAGAGCCAGGGGGAGCTCCTGGGGTGGCATCCACCGTACGGCAAGAGGCGCTGTTGGCTTTGATGGCTTTGGGATACAAACGGGGCGAGGCGGATCGGGCTCTGCAGGAGGCACTGCGACAAGTCGAAGCAGAGCATAACTTGACGGCAGAGGAGCTTGTCAAGGCTGCGCTGCGTGCGCTCCGAG
>JANWXA010000077.1 GCA_025055465.1 Candidatus Kapaibacterium sp. | reverse complement strand
TCCCTGCTGATGACCTTACGGATCCGGCACCGGCGAACACCTTTACTCACCTGGACGCTATGACTGTGCTTTCACGACAGATTGCGGAGTTGGGGATTTACCCAGCGGTGGATCCTCTGGAGTCCACCTCACGGATTCTGGACCCGTTGGTGATCGGGCGCGAACACTACGAAACAGCCATGCGGGTCAAGCAAGTTTTACAACGCTACAAAGACCTCCAGGACATCATCAACATTTTGGGTATGGACGAGCTTTCTGACGAGGATAAGCTTACGGTCTACCGAGCGCGAAAGGTCCAGAAGTTCTTTTCCCAGCCCTTTCACGTTGCCGAACAGTTTACTGGTCTGCCTGGGCGATATGTCAAGATAGAGGATACCGTTGCCGGGTTCAAAGCAATTCTGGATGGAGAGGTAGACGATATTCCCGAGGTCGCTTTCAGTTACGTAGGGAGGCTGGAGGAAGCGCTGGAGAAGTCCAAGAAGCTCAAGGCATCGGAATTGAGAGCAGCAGCGGCCTAATGCAGAAGGCGCTTCAGTTGGACATTGTGACACCACAAGGAACAGTCTTCTCCGGACCTGTGGCAGCAGTGACTGTTCCAGGTGGCTTAGCGCCATTTCAGGTGCTTTACAACCATGCGCCGATTCTTTCTACGCTGGAGTCAGGAGTACTCAAGATTCTACTGCCCGATTTGACGCCGCGGTACTATGCAATTGGGAGCGGTTTTGTGGAGGTTCTGAACAATCGAATTACCGTGCTGGTGGAGCGGGTCGTAGCTGGGGAGGCTATTGAACCGATGGCTGCTTCGGAGCGCCTCCGGCAGGCACAACTCCGAATCGAGTCGGCGCAGACACGGGAAGAGCTGAGAAAGGCTCGGCAGGAACTCCACGAGGCCGAGGTTGCCCTTCGGGCAGCTCGTCTGGCCCGACAGCATATAGGAACTACGTAGTTGGAGGCAGCTTCGACATGGGTGCTCTAATTGGGGTGTCTGATTTCCTGATTTTGTGTAATTTTGTGTCCTGTTGTTAGCACTCTCTGGTCAAGAGTGCTAACAATACCTATGATATAGCTGCTAAATCAGCGCTTTTGTGGATGTTGAACAACCAGCGGGAAATGCAATGAAGCTCACACCGTTGTATGATCGAGTTGTTGTCAAGCCGGCTCCGCCGGAGGAAGTGACAAAAGGGGGAATCATCATTCCGGACACGGCAAAGGAGAAACCCCAACAGGGCGAAGTTGTTGCTGTGGGGAAGGGGAAGCTGACCGAGGATGGGAACCTTATCCCCTTACAGGTCAAAGTCGGAGACCAGGTGCTTTTCGGCAAATATGCCGGAACGGAGATTACTATTGATGGTGAGGACTACCTCATCATGCGCGAAAGCGATATTTACGCCATCGTCAATGTGAGTGGGAAGTAAGTCTAACAGCTAAACCGGAGCAAGAAACCATGCCTGCCAAGCTCATTCTGTATGATGCTGAAGCACGTGCAGCACTCAAAAATGGAGTAGACAAGCTCGCCAATGCGGTCCGAGTGACTTTAGGACCAAAAGGGCGAAATGTGGTACTGGACAAGAAGTTTGGTCCCCCTACGGTTACAAAGGACGGAGTGACGGTAGCCAAGGAGATAGAGCTGGAGGATGCTATTGAGAACGTGGGTGCGCAGATGGTGCGCGAGGTTGCCTCTAAAACCAGCGATGTTGCTGGTGATGGCACGACCACGGCGACGGTGCTGGCGCAGGCAATTATCCGTGAGGGCCTCAAGAATGTCACTGCCGGGGCAAATCCCATGGATCTGAAGCGTGGGATTGATATGGCGGTGGCTGCAGTGGTGGAAGAACTGCGCCGCATTAGCCGCGAGGTCCAAGGGCGGAAAGAGATCGAGCAAGTTGCTGCTATTTCTGCGAATAATGATCTCGCCATTGGCAAGCTCGTGGCCGATGCTATCGAGAAGGTGGGCAAAGACGGGGTTGTGACTGTTGAGGAAGCCAAGGGGATCGAGACGACACTGGAAGTCGTGGAAGGGATGCAGTTCGATCGGGGCTATCTCTCGCCGTACTTCGTAACGGACCCGGAGACAATGGAGGCGGTGCTGGAGAACCCGTACATCCTCATTCACGACAAGAAGATATCGGCAGTCAAGGATTTGCTGCCGATTCTGGAGAAAGTTGCCCAGTCAGGTCGTTCGTTGCTCCTTATCGCTGAGGATGTGGAAGGAGAAGCCCTGGCGACATTGGTGGTCAACAAGCTGCGGGGAACGCTGCGTGTTTGCGCTGTCAAGGCACCGGGCTTTGGCGACCGTCGGAAGGCAATGCTGGAGGACATCGCTATCCTGACCGGTGGCACCGTTATCAGCGAGGAAAAAGGCTTTAAGCTGGAAAGCGCTACGTTAGCATACCTGGGCACTGCCAAGAAAGTCGTCATAGATAAAGACACCACCACAATCGTCGAGGGTGCCGGCAAACAAGAGGATATCAAACGGCGCATCAACGAAATCAAAGCACAGATTGACAAGACCACCTCGGATTACGATCGGGAGAAACTACAGGAACGGTTGGCCAAGCTCAGCGGTGGCGTTGCTGTGATCAAGATTGGCGCAGCAACCGAGGTGGAGATGAAGGAGAAGAAAGCTCGCGTCGAAGACGCCCTCCATGCAACGCGTGCAGCCATAGAGGAAGGGATTGTCCCAGGTGGTGGGGTGGCGTACTTGCGTACATTGCCGATGCTGGATACCTTGAAGCCGGAGAACGAGGATCAGCGTACCGGCATTGGTATCGTCCGCCGGGCACTGGAGGAGCCTATTCGGCAGATCGTTGCCAATGCTGGTTTGGATCCCTCTGTGATTGTGGCCAAGGTCAAGGAAGGCAAGGATGGCTTTGGGTTCAATGCAGCGACCGAGGAATTCGAGGATCTTTTCGAGAGCGGAGTCATTGATCCAACGAAGGTGACTCGCGTTGCCCTGGAGAATGCTGCTTCCGTAGCGAGTTTGCTGGTGACGACCGAGGCAACGGTGGTGGAGAAACCCGAGAAGGAAAAACCGGGTGCCACGAATACACCACCGATGGATTACTAACGTCTATAGCCGTGGACGGAACTTGGCCCTCAGTTCCCTCCACATACACACACCGCCCCCCTGACACCCCTGTGTCCCACGTCCCGCTTCGTGGGCGCAGGGGTGCTTTTTTATTCTTGCACGACCGGGGGAACCCACAAGTACTGGTGGAGATCCACGCGATTGTCCGAAACGCGAACGCCTTCACCCTCCAAGAGCTCGCGCATGAGCGTGGGAGTTGCAAAGTGCATTTTGCCCGTTAATTCTCCGCGTCGGTTCACGACCCGGTGGCAAGGGATTTCGGGATCAAACTTTGCTGCATTGAGTGCCCATCCCACGAGTCGGGCTCCGGAGCGGACTCCCAAGGCGCGGGCTATGTGCCCGTATGTTGTAACTTTGCCGCGTGGGATCTGTTGTACAATCCGATAGACGCGCTCGTAAAGGTCCTGATGATGCTCTCTCTCCATCCCCGACTGCCTCAGCGAATCGTGTGCCTAACTGAAGAGACGACGGAGACACTCTATGCCTTGGGAGCGGATGATCTGATTGTTGGTGTCTCGGGCTTCGTCACTCGGCCGCGCCGGGCGCGACAGAAGCCGAAGGTATCCACTTTTTTGGATGCTAAGATTGACGCCATCTTGGCGCTGGAACCCGACGTTGTTCTGGCATGGTCTGACCTCCAGGCTCCAATCTGTGCTGAGCTTATCCGACAAGGGGTGGAGGTTGTCTGCTTTAACCACCGCTCCGTCGAAGGGATCCTTTCCATGATCCTGCGCTTGGGGGCGTTGGTGGGTAAGGGTGCCGAAGCAGAGCGGTATGTAGAGGAGCTTTCCGCCGGCTTAGAGCGGGCAGCGAAACGTGGAGCCCAGCGCCGGCGTCGGCCTCGAGTGTATTTTGAGGAGTGGTATGATCCCCTGATTAGCGGCATTCGTTGGGTGAGTGAGCTTATTACAATTTGTGGTGGGGAGGATGTTTTTGAGGAACTGAGCCGCTTCCCCGATGCAAAGCGGCGTATCATCGCGGATCCAGAAGAAGTCGTGCGTCGTGCGCCGGAGATCATCATCGCCTCGTGGTGTGGGAAGATGTTCAAGCCTGAGCGCCTTCGACAGCGCCCAGGCTGGGAGACAATCCCTGCTGTGCGTGCGAACCAGCTCTACGAAATCTCCTCCTCTATCATCCTGCAGCCCGGTCCGGCTGTTCTGACAGATGGTGTAGAGCGGCTTCTTGCCATCTTTGACCAGTGGGAAAGCATATGCTGCGAGTGACCTTCGCGGGCGACTTTGATGCATTGATTTGCCTCGACGGAACGGTGCCTGAGCGAAGCGTGTTTGAGCAGTGTGCGCATGCTCCGCTTCTTGCTGCTGATGGGGCTGCTATCAAGCTTTTCCGTCAGCACCAGTTACGGCCGTCATACATCGTCGGGGATTTGGACGCGCTGATGGCGGCGCCAGAGCGAACGCTGCTCGGCGATGTTCCCCAGGTACGGATCGTGGACCAGGAAACAAACGACTTTGAGAAGGTGCTCCAGTTTGCCCAGCAGCGTGGCTGGAAGCATCTCTTAGTGGTTGGCTTTCAGGGTGAGGAACCAGACCATACGCTTATCAATTGGAGTGTTGCTGTTCGCTACGCTTCAGCGTTGCAACTGTGCTTCTACGACAGTCATCGGTACGGGCTACCGTTGGCTACGTCGGCGCTGGTGGAGTTAGAAGTTGGGGAGACGGTTTCGCTCGTTCCCCAGCCCGAAGCGAGTGTGACGACAGCCGGCTTCGTATGGGAGTTGCGCAATGAGCTGCTGCAATGGGGGGTGCGAGAGAGCGCGCGCAATGTCGTGCGGAAGCCCCCTGTCTGGATAGAGGTCCACAGCGGGCTCCTCTTTCTGTTCTGCCGCGACCGTCTGCCGAGAGCCCCGTTACTGGATCCCCTCGAGCTCGGATAACCGTACTGGGTGAGCTACTTGGGGAAGGGGCATCCGAAGTTGGAAGAGGCGATGGGTGTATTCCAGCAAAGGCGGTGGGGCGGGTGCGGCGGAGGTGTTCGGACGCAGGCGGATGCAGCGCATGGCGATGAGTTCAGATGTGTAGCCCGTGTAAGCGATTCTGAGATGTCCCGAAAACTCGTGGAGGTATTGCTCCAGCGCAGGATCAGAGCGAGGCTTCTGATTCGGGAAACGGTCTACAAGCACTACCAGGAGGGAGTCTAACGCTGTTGGAAGGAAAGCGGCAACGAGGCGGTCGCGTGGCACCAGCAGGGTTTCCACGCGTGGAGTGCTCCATGAGGCGCCGAGAACGGTAACCAGCCCTGCAACGCCAACGCGGAAAAGCACATGCTGCCACCGTCGGGCGGTGAGGAGCCACAACAGCAGGAAACTGCTTCCCAGCCCTGCCGCTACAGCAGTATGCCCCTCCAAAGCCACCATTGGGGCCTGCGCAACGTGCCGTACGATCCAGTCCAGCCCCCGTAAACAGAGCTGAGCTCCACCGCTGTAGAGATGCCCAAGCTCGGGGAGGAGCGGGTAAGCAAGTAGCCCCAAGACCCCGGAGATCAGGGCGGCGCTGCTCAAGGGCACAGCGAGAAGGTTCAGTGGAACCGATACAAGCGAGAAGATGCCGAATGCCCAGGCTGCTACGGGTGCGCTGGTACAGGTCGCCGACAGCGTCAGGGCCACCATGTGAACAACTGCCTTAGGAAGCCATCGGACATGCTGCTGCAGCCACCGGGAAAATGAGTCAAAAAAGCCAACAATTCCGAGCGTAGCGAGGACGGAGAGCTGGAACGAACGGGAGAAGGCGAGTTCTGGCGATATAATCAGTAGGAACAGGGCTACAGCAGCAACAATGTTGATTGGCTGAGGTTGCCGTTGCAGGAGGTAGGCAGCCCATCCCAGCGTAGCCATTACGCCAGCTCGGAGTGCCGAAGGCTGAGCACCGGTGAGGGCCACGCACAGCGCTACCATCCCACTGAACAGTAACCATTGGAGCCACCGCCAGGGGAAGAATCCTACCACAACGAGGACCATGCCTGCCAGGACCCCAATATGGAGTCCGCTGATAGCGAGCACATGCGAGACGCCCGTCAAGGCGAATTCGCGACGTTGTTGCGGAGCCAGCTCTGAGCGGTCTCCAACCAGCAACGCCAACGCCAGCGGGCGGACATCTGAGGGATAGAGGTCTGCAATCCACTGGCGGAGGCGCTGTCGTTGGTGTGCCAGGAATTCCAGAAGGTCTGTGCGAGAGCGAGGTTGCTCCTCCCAGAGGCTGACATCCGACGCACGTGCAAAGCCCACCCATTGGACGTCAAGGTGCGCACAGTAGTCCCACTCGGGGAAGTCAGTCGGTAGCACAGCCGGTCGCGGCGGCCGGATACGAATACTGGCTCGGATTGTGTGGCCAGGCTGCGCCCAGGGTTCAGTGCCTGCCGTGCCCGCGATAGAGAGGAGGACTCGGGCCTGCATCGGCGGTAGGGGCTGGGCATCCACCTGCCCTTCCACAATGCAGCGCAGCCGCGGCGGCTGGACCCGTAGGATGTCGACAATCCTGCCCTCTACGTACGCGGGGAATGGCTGTACGACAGCATCCGTCATAGGAGGCAACGCCCGGCGCCATGCCGACGCCAGGGAGACCCCAATGCCAATCGCGGCGATTGCATAGCACAGCACGATCTGTCGCCACCACAGGAGGAAGATAGCGATGAGCAGCATTCCACAGAGGGTAAGGGCCACGAGGCCAGAGTTCCATGGCACTGGCAGTGCGAATGCACAAGCGGCGCTAACCAGGCTCAAGATGCCTAACCTGAGCGCCGGAATCTGTGCCATTGTCGGCAGTGGCATTGTACGTTCATCACATGCTGGTGGCAAAACAGCCAGTCCAAATTTAGGGAGTCGTTGTCATCATCAGCGTCTGGACCGCAGATTTGAAGACCGAGAAAGCGGTCTGTATATAGGTTGCCGCACACCACGCTGTTATACATGGTGTGCGGCTTTCCTGAAGTAGGCGGGGGATCAACAGAAAAGCCCGTACGGCTCATAGTGGATACTGGTTACCGAGTAGCGTGGGCAGTGATGGGCGGTACCACTGCGGATCTAGCCCCCGCGCTGGGGACAGGTTACTGAAGAACCCCGAGCTCTCTCAAGATCTCTTCCAATAGACCTAAGCCAATGACATCTTTGATGGCTTGCAAAGCGTAGGAATCCCCCAAGCGTGCTGCCAAACACCTGTCCACACAGTAGAGGTAGTCAGAGGTTCCGTACTCCGCTTCCCGTACATTGGCATCTAATTGCGCACAATAGGTGTAGCAGTACACGATATCGTCGAAGTATTTTATGAGAAGATAGATTGCTCGGAGTGGCAAGGCAAGTTTTTTGAATATTTTCCATGCCTTACTTCCATATCTCTTCATAAAATCCCAGACTTTGCGCTTGATGTCGCGTCCCTCTGTCCTGATAAATTCCCAAATCTCTCGGAGGGTCTGAAGATCCATCATGCCGAAGAGTATTTCGACAGTACCACTTTGGAGGCTGGCTACGGCAAGCCGTAATTCGATGGTACCGTCGCCCAATAGAGCGAATGGGGTGATGTCGAACCAAATGACTTCGGTTTCAGCCACTACTACCGTCCTTGCTGACATACCCGGCTGAACTGGGAGGTTGCTTGGCCCTCGCCGGACGGTGGGGCGACCGCTCCCGGAGGATGCGATTGGCTGGATGTGAGCTATGTCGGGTGTCAGGCAGACGAGAGCGAGGGGAAGAGGCTGATTGGTCACCCTGATACCACGGATACGAATAATGAAGGTGTCCCGGGCATTCCTTTGCACTTCTCCGATAATGGAATAAAGGGTGTCTTTGTCCGGCTGTACGAATACGTCGAAGACGCGTCGGCTCGGTGTTGGAAGGGCCGGCGTTAGAGGGAGCTGGCGTCTTTCGAGGAGAACAGCCCCGATCTGGCTATACCCCTGGTTTCGTCCGTAGGGACGCCCGTCGTACAGAGCCTGTACCTGCCACACATATCCCACACAGTTTGGGTCGGCTGTGTCCATCTCCAGGGTGCCTGGTGTGATGCGGTAGTTGGTCGTTGGCACCTCTTCTTGTATTCGTAAAGGGTTGCTCGCCATTGCTTGGGCAATGGTCTGCCCGGTATAGAGCGGCTTGACCGTTAGTCGGTAGTTCGGGATCTTGGTAGGGAGAGGGATGCTCAGGGGTGTCCACGTAAGCAACTGCGCCGACTGCGCCAAGGGGGGCTGTGCTTGAGACGATCCTCGAGCGCACCGGTAATAACAGAATGGTCTGGGAGTTCCTCCGCAGCCACAGTCACAGCGTTTTCCTTCGACGCAGGGCGGAAGCTTATGGAGGGGTGCAATGAGCTGGGGCGGCTCAGGCAACACAATGGTAAGCGTGCCACACCCGAAAGCGCTGAGCGGCTGCATGTTTGTGTTGAGGATGCGAATACAGAGGCGATAATTCCCCTCGGGCAACTCGCCGGTCGTCCGTACCTGTTGCATAATGCTACGACTGTATTCGATCGCTTGTTCGTTTAGTATCTCGCGCC
>JANWXA010000076.1 GCA_025055465.1 Candidatus Kapaibacterium sp. | reverse complement strand
CGGCAGGATCGTTGGACTGTAGGACAGCCGCAAGACTTTCCCCACCGGATCGTTGGGCGTGTGCGCTCGCATGAGGTGGATCGCCAGGGCATTGTCAATAATGCTGTGTACCTATACTGGCTGGAGGATGCCCGTATAGAATACTTCCGTGCCCTCGGGCTCGCCATTGATCGGCAGACCTTCATTACAAAGCACCGCTTCGTGGTTGCCCGTATTGAGATTGATTACCGTATGGCTGCCCAGTTTGACGACGAGTATGAGGTGCTTAGCCGCGTTGCTTACGTTGGTCAGACATCGCTGGGCTTCGAGCAGGTGGTTCGCCGGTTGCCAGATTGCACTCTTCTGGCACACGCCCGCACGGTCATGGTGCATCTGAATCCTGCAACACACAGGCCGGAGCGCATCCAGGATTCCTATCGGACGTTGATCCGGCAATACGAAGGGGAACGGGTGCGGATGGAAGAGCGATGAGCGCTCCAGCTCAGTGGTTCGCTGCTCGGAGCATCATTGCACGCTTGGACGTTCCTGCCTACTGGCAGCAGTTAGCATATCGGGAGCGGGTTCTGGGATGGGTTCGACAGGGTCTAGGCGGGGTTTGTCTCTTCGGGGGCGCTCCCGAAGAAGCTACGCGAGCAGTCATGGAGGTGCTGGGCGAAGCCCCACTTCCCATCACTGTGGCTGCCGATCTGGAGTATGGGTTACCTATGCGCTTTACTGGCGGGACACCCTTCCCGCGAGCCCTCGCACTTGCGCGTGCCGGACAGGTAGGGATGACAGCGCGAATTGCCCGCGCAATTGCCCGACAGGCGCGGCAGTTGGGGATTGGATGGAACTTTGCGCCAGTGTGTGACATAGCAACGAATCCGGCCAACCCCGTTATTGGCATCCGTGCATTTGGACAGAGTCCAGAGCAGGCTATCCCGCACATCCAGGCATGGATTGAAGCCTCGCAGGCAGAAGGAGTCTGGGCGTGCGCTAAACACTTTCCCGGTCATGGAGATGTCGCCGTAGATTCCCACGACGCACTGCCAACGGTAGTGGTAGATGAGCAGACGTTGTGGAACCGCGAGATAGAGCCGTTTCGCTCTGCTATCGCGGCAGGGGTGGCAGGCGTTATGCTGGGGCACCTGCGAGTGCCAGCGTTGGGTATAGATCGGGTTCCAGCATCGCTTTCGAGCATAGCAGTGGATCTTCTTCGACAGAGGCTGAACTATGACGGGCTTATTCTGACCGACGCGCTGGACATGGGTGCGGTTACACAGCATTGGAGTACAGCGGATGCAGTGGGGTTAGCACTCCGAGCTGGGGTTGACCTTCTTTTGATGCCTGCAGACGTGGACGAGGCTTTAGAGGCAGCAACTCGTTTGCTGCAGGTAGAGCCCGCTCTCCTGGCACGGAGGCGACTCAGCATATCCCGCCTTCAGCGCTTCCGGGAGCAGGTCCGACCACCTGAGGAGGTTGGAACGCTCTCTGAGCATCCAGAGGAACTCCAGGTAGCGCTCCAGAGTGCCTGGGCGGCTCTGGAAATAACCGGGTGCCCCGAACTGGTGCCTCTACCCGGGGAGGGCCATGTTGCTGTCTTTGCTTGTCTTGCTGAGAAAAAGCTGGAGCCTGCTACGCTCTTCTTTCGCCTTCTCGCCCAGCATACTCGCTGCCATTGTGATATGGCTTACGTAGATGCTCAGCTAACGCCAGAGGATGAACAACGGTTGTACCACTCTATCGCTGGAGCAACGCATATCGTGGTGGTGCTGTTTGCTCCACCTCGGTTGAGTCCATTTGTGGTCCAGCGTTGGTATAGCCTGGTGGCTGGTTGTGCTACACGGCTTCCCACATTGGTTGTACTCGCAGGGAATCCCTTCTTGCCGCTGCCTGAACGTGTGACGACAGTGGTGCGGACATTTGCCGACACCGAACCCAGCATTGTAGCGGCGGCTCTTCTCCTGGCAGGGATTGAGCCGGTATGGGACTGCGCACAAGGAGCCTATGATGACGTGGTGTGAAGGGCCCCCGGAGCAGGTCTATAGGCGGCTACAGAACGCCGTTGAGCAAACGCTCCAGGGAGTCGTTCAGAGCTTGCATCATAGAACGGTACTACTGCAGACCGTGCCCTATGTGCTACAGCTCCCCGGGAAGCGGGTACGCCCGTTGTTGTGCCTCTTGGCTTCGGCCCTGGAAGGGGCCGAACCCTGGGATGCCTTGCCAGCAGCAGCAGCCGTGGAAATTCTCCATGCCTTTACCCTCGTGCATGACGACATTATGGATCGCTCGCTCCTGCGCCGTGGACAGCCTACGGTGCATACACGTTGGGACGAGCCTGTTGCGATCCTGACCGGCGATGTTCTCGTGGGGCTTGCCTATCAGCTGATGGAGCGATATGCTGGACACTCCAATTTCGAGCAGCTCATCAGTATCCTGACTCGTGCTCTGATTGATGTTTCCGAAGGGCAAGCGCTGGACCTGGAACTGCCTGCCCGACCTCGCCCTGTTCTTGAAGATTATTGGCGCATGATTGATGGCAAAACGGCTGCCTTGCTGCGTGTGAGTTTGCTTATTGGTGCGCTGCTTGCCAACGTCTCGGCACGCACACAAACTGTGTTACAGGAACTGGCCGTCCCTTTGGGGCGAGCGTTCCAGTTGCAAGACGACCTCTTGGACTTGGTTGGCGAAACGAACCAGACCGGTAAGCAAGTGGGGCAGGATTTGCGAGAGGGTAAGTATACGTATGCTGTGCTGCGGGCCTTAGAGCTGGCGCCCGAGAGCGTGCTATTACAACGGTATCGGGAATGTCGCGGAGCCTCTGAAGCAGAACTGCCTGCATTACTGCAGCTTTTTCAACAAATGGGAATCTTTAGCGAAATCCACCAGCATGCCGAGCAACACTATGCCCGTGTGTTTGCCTTATTAGACCAATTGCCAGAAACACCAGCACGGGATCTATTGCGCTCTTTGGTCGAGCAACTTCGTCAGCGGCGCCGTTAGCGTCGTAGTTCAATGACCTCTGTTCCTGGAGGTGGTTGAAAGTGGAAGTCCGCTGCTGAAACAGCCGGATTGGCTTGGAAGCGGCGGATTTGCCACCGTTGGCTCCCGCCGCCATTGCTCCGGATCTCGGCAGCGAGAGGAGCCCAGTCCTGGCGGCGGACGACCAATATGGCTTCGCGGAAGCCCGTCGCGGTAGGGTCCGATGGAATACACACCACATGGAGCGTGTCTCCATTGCGGTGCGAGAGCCGGAGTTTGGAGTGTTGGAGTAATGTGGTAAATACGCGTTCGATACCACCACTGGGATATGCCCGTGCTGTAGAAGAGACAACCACTTGCTGGTACTGCGGGCTATAGCTCCAAATAGTTGTTCCATTGCTGATTAGAAGGCGGCCGGGCAACTCTGCACGGAAGCGGTTCCCTCGGGCAACGGTGAGCCGTACCTCTACCCCCATGTCCGAGACCGCCTCCAGTACAAGGCTTTGCAGACGGGCGTAAAAGTGCCGAAGGAACCGTAGCTCGTCGTCGGCCTGTAGCGTGCTAAACACCAACATAAAGAAAAAAGCCTGAAGCCTCATCACTTCAGTTTTGCTAATAGTGGACCACGCAATCCGGAGTATCCCGTTAGTTCAGCGTCAATGGTGCCAATGAGGACCTTTGTTGCCACCTTGACGGGGATCTTGCGGTCATCGTCGCTCAGCCAGATTAAAATTCGGCCTTCACTTCTGAAGAGCCCCCCCTCTACGACAAGTGGTTCGACAACAATGCAGCGGAATGTACCTGCAGCTACCGTTACAACTTGCGTGCCGTGCACACGGACGCCGAGATCGTAGGTTTTTGTACCGTAGTAGTTCCGTAGCCGGATGACCGTGTCCCTGGGTAGTGCCGAAAGATTGAGCGTGCGCACATAGTAAAAGGCGGAGACAATGTCGTGTACGTGACGCGGAATGGGGAACTCTCCTTCGGAGGTGACAGCGCGGCAGCGGGCGTGGTCCAGTCGGGCAGTGAAGTCTCGGCGGTAATTTCCTTCGCGCAGGCGCTGTTCGAACTCGTACGGGAAGATGCCTGTTACGTCGACAACAGTGCGGTAGAAGTCCCGGACCCGATAGAGCCAGTCCAGGGCGGGGACGGAACGGACTTCGAAGCGGATGTCGTAGCACGAGCGCCCGTGACGGTAGACCGGTTGGGGTGCAATCTGGAAAAATGCTGTCCCGGCAGTGATGAAGCGATACTTGACGTCGAATTCCAGTCGTTCACCGAAGCCGAAGGCTTCGTTGGGGACCGAACGCGTCCATTCCCCTGGGGGGCATGGTGGAGTGTCTAAGCGGGTTATCGCAGTTAGAAAAACAACAGGCAGTGCAAGAGCATACATGTTCAGGCAAGCGCTCCGTACAAGTCATAAGGACGCACGCCGGGCAGGCTTATCGTTGCTGTCCTACTGGTGGCATGGACTATTTTTGCTTCTGGGGAAAGTGCCATATACGAGGTTGCTCCGATGCGTGCGTGTGTGGGGATAATAGCCCTCTTATGGGTTTCGGCTGCTGTCTACGCGCAGGAGGCTCTTACTCCTCGTATCAAGGGGCTCCGTGCGGGATTAGGGCTAAACTCGTTAGTGGGTTCTGATGCCGAGGAAGTGGGCGCGCGTGCGGACTTCGTAGCAGGTGTTTTTGCGGCCTTCGCTCTTGCGAAACTGGGTGTCGGCGACCTTGCCTTCCAGCTTGAGCTGCTCTATGCCCGCCGAAGTACTGAGCAGGAGATCCGCCTTGGCGGAGGTGGCTATGACTTGCACTACGACCTTGCTTTCGGAGAGCTTCCTCTCATGCTCTGTCTGGTGATGAAGGCGGGCACGCGTCCTGTTGTTCCGTATGTGGGGGTGGTTCCCGGACTCCGAGTGGGGGGAAAGGTTGAGCAGAGTATTCCCAACGCGGTGCCACGTCGGATAGACGCTTCGCTGCAGTCTTTTGCCCTGGGGTTACTTGCTGGTATTGGCACAGAATTTTCCCTACGGCGCTCAGCCCGCCTTTTTCTGGATGGCCGGTTACAACTGGGACTGACCTCTATACTGAAGGATGAGCTCAAGCCCCCACTGCGTGAAGAAAGGCCAATCAAGGATCTGCGCCTATTTGCCATTACCCTTATGGCGGGCATAGGCTTCTGAGGTGGGGGAAAATGTGGTGCTGCGTACTGTGGTTGGTGGGTGTGGCCACCGGAGGGGCAGTTGTGCAGGACTGGCAGCAGGGGGTGCGTTACCACATTCGCGCGGCCTTGATACCGGCAGACACATTGCTGCGCGTGCACACAAGGATGTTTTACCGCAACAACTCACCGGACACCTTGCGAGAGCTCTATGTGCACCTGTACTGGAACATCTTTGCTCCACAGAGCTATGCCCGGCAGCTTAGCCGAGAGCGCCGTCTGGAGCGCATTCCAGAGCTGCCACCCGTGAAGGTTGATTCATTTGTGGTTGTTGCCTCTACCGGAGAGCGGCGGGCTGACTTCAGTGTGGATAACACGATTGTACGACTGGCTCTGCCCCGGGGACTCCCGCCCGGCGACTCCGTAGAGGTTCTCAGCAGCATAGTGCAGACCGTACCGCCCGAAGGATTCCGGATGGGGAGGTATGAGGAGGACTATTTCGTTGCAAATTGGTTTCCCTCTGTTTGTGTCTACGACCGCTACGGTTGGCATACAGAGCAGTATCTGGGCACTGGGGAGTTCTACGAGGAAATCGCTGATTTCGAGGTGGAGTTGACTCTGCCAGGGATGTACGCCGTAGCACATACGGGGGTCTTGCTCAATCCTTCAGAGGTGTTGCCTGCTGAACTTGTGGAACGGTTGCGCCGTGCGCAGTCGGATACTCATATAGTGCGGGTTGCAGACTTCTCTGCTCAGCCGCTGAAAGATACCACGATGCGGACGTGGCGCTTTCGTGCCGACCGGGTCCGCACGTTTGCATGGGCGGCTGTACGCCGATATCTCTGGGACGCACAGCAATGGGATGGGATTCTGGTGCATGTGCTCTACCCGAAACGGCTGGAAGATTTTTACAGCGATGAGGGATTACGCGCTTCTGTCCACGCGGTGCGGTACTTTTCCCAACACTTTGGGCGGTATGTGTATTCGAACATGTTCGTAGTTGTGGGAGGCACAACCGGCGGGATGGAGTATCCTGGCATCGTCTTCATAGGGCGAGGTCTGGGTGGGGGTATGATGGCACCGTGGACTGCGGGAGTCATCATTCATGAGATTGCCCATAACTGGTATCCCATGATGCTCAACTCCAATGAAACGGAGTTTGGTTTCCAGGATGAGGGATTTACTACCTTTGCAACTACGCTGGCCTTTGAGGCAATGTATGGGCGGTGGACCGCGGGCCTACGAGTTCCACCGTGGTTGAGGCTACTTATCCCGCGGAGCGATGAGCGCACGGGCGATGCCATCAGTACCGTCCTTTGGGCTTTCACCGGTTGGGACGAGCCTCTCCTAACACGCTCGGATTGGTATCGCACGAGTGCCGGATACAGCGTCAATTCTTATCCCAAGACGGCAACTTTGCTTTTTATGCTTCGGGGAATCGTAGGGCAGGAGACCTTTGCGGAGGTGATGCAAGAATATTACCGTCGCTTCCTTTTCCGCCATGTCTATCCAGAGGACTTCGCGCGCCTCGTTGCTGAAGTCGTTTCCCAGCGTCAGGGACGTCGGGTGGACTTGCGCTGGTTCTTCGAGCCGTGGTTTTCCCAAACACCGACGATAGACTATGCTGTTGTCGGTCTGGAAAATCGTCGAGTTCTGGGGGCATTGGCACGTGCTATGGCATCGGAGGCAACCCCAGATAGGGCACCTGAGGGCCTTTCGCCAAACGAACGATGGGACGTCACGGTTACTGTGGAGCGTCGTGGGACGGCAGTACTCCCTGTAGATGTGGAATTGTTGTTGGCAAATGGGGAGCGTCACCGTGTGCACTTTAGCGTTGAGGAGGGTCTGCGCGGGCCAGCGCGCATGGAACGTACGACGCGCCTCCCAGTACCGGCTGTACGGGCAATCGTGGATCCGGATACCGTGCTCCTATTAGACGTCAACCGCTTGAACAATGTCAGTGGATTCCTACCACCTCTAACCACCCGCTTTTTCGTGGAGGCACTCACCACAGATCCAGCAGAGCTATACGCTTACGGAATATCGTGGCAGCCGGCCCTAGGCTACAATGACCGGGATGGTGTCAAATTGGGGATGGAGTTCCGCGGAGGCTACCTGGGCATTTTCCACAAGGTTCAGATGGCGGTAACCCAAGGTTTTCGGTTCCGCCGCTATTCCCTTAATGCTGTATTTCGGTGGCAGCATTTCCTGAAAGGGTTTCCGGGGCGCTCCTGGGGGGACATTTTCGGAGCATGGCAGGAGGGGTGGCTGCGCTTGCGAGCGGGGCTCATACTGGACCTGTCCCCACAGCCGTCATCAGCGTGGTCCCTGTTTGCGCGCTTTGCTGCTGGGTATTGGCGGCGGGAAACGGACGAATACGCTTTCCCTGATTCGCCCTTGCGATCAACACTTACTTCGGGACGGCCCGCGGATTTGGTTATGACAAAGGCTGCTATCGTGGCACAGGTCAATGCTTCCTTGGGGATGCTGCGTTTCCGGGGCAGCGTCGAACCGCTGTGGTATCGTGAGCCCCAGGCAACAACTTTTCCCGCTATTCCACCTTTCTACAGAGGGCGAAGCTATTTCCGGACAACGGCAGAATTGCTTATGGAGCTGGAAGCGCTGTCCCCAATATTGCTCCGTGGAGTCGTTGGGTGGTTCGCCCCTGATCAGATCGAGGGTCTTTTCCCTCCGCTTGTTGGATTTCGCTTAGCCTCAGTCTCGCCCGTTGAGGAGTTGGAGCTTCCCCTGTACCGCTCGCCAGGGATTGTTTCGTCGGCAGCACGGCGGCAGCGGACGACACCTACTGGGGGAGGTTTCGTACGAGGGTATAACGCATACGACCTCCTGGGTTCAACACTGACCGCAGTAAATGGCGAAATAGACATAACTCCCCTGCTTCGCCTGGTGCCTGGTGTTGCAGTGTTGACTATGCTCTTAGATGTTCGACTTTTTGCAGACGGGGGCTACGTAGGGGGAGGATTTGCTGGACTACGACGGTGGCTCTGGGATGCTGGGCTCGGCTTGACGTTGCGTCTGCCGGCCCTTCCCGGACTGGGATCTCCGCCGCTTCTCCGCCGCTTGGGCATTACTGAACTTGGGGTAGATTTCCCGCTCTACCTTACCCATCCTCCACAGGGACAGAGCCGCTGGAAGTTTCGCTGGACAATACGCCTACGCTCCCTGAGGCAGGCATCCCTGGATTGGTAAGTCTTACGGTGGCGGTATAGTCTGGCTGAGGGCTTCTTCCAATTGTGCTTCCTGCTGTAGGAAGTCCGTGCGCAGAGCGGATGCCTGCTGGGGCTTGCGGAGACGGTCATAAGCAAGGCTTAGGAGTTCAACTATGGTGGAGCGGTACGCAGCACGCTCATTCGGATCGTCCAGTTGCCACCATGCGCGCTGCTGGAGGAGGGGGCTGAGTAGGCGAATGACCTCACGGTATCGTTGCCTTTCCACGGCTTGCCGAGCTCTGCTCAGAGCTGCGGAAAGCAAAGAGCGAACTTGCTCCTGGTGCGAGTTTGGTCCAGTCCGTGAGCGTGCACGTTGATCTCGGCGACGCAACTTTTCGGCAAGTATGGTGACTG
>JANWXA010000075.1 GCA_025055465.1 Candidatus Kapaibacterium sp. | reverse complement strand
GGAGTGTGGAGGTCCGTCCAACAATGTACTACCAGGTGGTGGGAACGGCACCGGCAGTGCCGGCGGTCATTCCTCGGGGGCAGGACTTGCGTGTAACGGTGGAGTTCCGCCAAGGGTCGGCGCGGGCGTATCGGCAAGCCACGCTGGTCATCAACGGTGAACCTTGTGGACCGCAGATTCCGTTGGTAGGCGGGCCGGGGCGGGTTATCCTTCTGCAGCCCAATGGTGGAGATACGGTCTCCGTGTGTGATACGGTGCGCATTTTCTGGGCAGGGGTAGATCCCACCCAGCCAGTGGATTTAGCCTACAGCACGGACGAAGGGCGTACATGGCGCTCGCTGGCTACCGGTGTACAGGGGTTGTCGTACACCTGGGCGCCGCCGGCACCGGGACGCTATCGGATTCGGGTTTCAGCCCCTGCTCAGACCTTCTGGGCTTGGGCGTTCCCTATAGGTGGGCGTGCCAATGATCGGGTCTCCGGTGTTGCTGTCTCACCCGATGGTTCTTGCCTCTACGTTGTTGGGTCCTTCGAGGACACCTTGCGCTGGGGGAATCAGATGCTGGTCAGCCGCGGCGGCAAGGATGCTTTCGTTGCTCGCCTGGACGGGGGGGGTGCACTGGTGTGGCTATTTCATATTGGGGGGACACACAGCGATGAAGCTACTGGGGTTGTGGTGGATGCAAACTGCAACGCCTACGTAACGGGCTGGTATGAAAGCCCTCAGTGCTACATCGGGACCACCCAGTTCCTTTCGCTGGGCAATACGCTGGATACCACGAACGCATTCTTGGTTGCCTTTGACGGCTCTGCCCCCACACCGGTCTATCGCTGGATGTATCGCATTGGGGGAACATGGGACAACAGCGGGAGGGTTTTCGCGGATCGCGTAGCGCTGCGGAATGACACTATCTTTGTGGAAGGGCGCTTCCGCCGCCGCGCATACTTCGGTGTGGCTCCTGGCGGAGCTACAGTTCAGCTCCAGAGTCCCAGCCCCAACTTTTACTCGACTTTCACTGGGTGGTATCGCGCGAACAATCAGGTATTAGGGGCGATGGTCGGCACTTTTGCCCCGCGCCCGAGCTATGGGGGGATAACAGCACAGGATAGCTACGGGAACACATACGAAGGGGGCGAGTTTTCCGGCTCGCGAACCTTCGGCACGATTCGAATACAGAGCGCCGGCGGTACGGACGGCTTTATGAGCAAGCGTGCGTACGTTCCGGCGACATCGGATACGAGCGATACGAGTTTTGTTGTAGCTGCGCCGCGATTGCGCTTACCGGCTGAGCTGGTCTATATCGGGGCAACGCCGGTGGGAACCAGCGTAGATAGTTCGTTAGGCTCTGTGCTGTGCAATATTGGGAATTATCCTGTCACAATCGTTCGGACATCGTTTGTGGGCAGCAATCCCTCGGATTTCTCGCTGGTGCAAACACTTCAGGGCCGCGTGCTCAAGCCTGGGGAATGTGCTGGAGTGGAGGTGCGCTTTACCCCGCAGGCGGTTGGACGGCGTGAGGCAACTTTGGTAGTGGAGGGGGACTGTGGAGAACCGACCTCGTTGCAGGTTTGGGGAATTGGGTATCCACCCTGTGAGGTGACGGTTACGGATGCGGTGTTCTCGCGAACGGCGATTGGTGCTGTGCGCCAGCAGAGTGTGTGTGTTCTGCGCAATGTGAGTGGGGCGCGCTCCATCAGCGGGACGGTGCGCCTGGCCGGTCCGGATGCGGCCGATTTTATCGTCACGCCGTTAGGTGGCTTTATGTTGGCTCCGGGTGAGTGCCTGACTGTGCAGATAGAATTCCGCCCCAGCCGTCCCGGTCTACGCCGAGCTTGGTTAGAGTTTGACTTGGGCGCTGAATGCCAAGTGCGCACGGCTCGCCTTCAGGGAGAGGCGGCGGTCGCGATTCCTCGAGTTGGTTCGGTAGACTGGGGACAGCGCCGCTTACTGACCCAGAACCCTGCAACGGTGGACGTGCGAAACGATGATAGCATCCCGGCGCGCCTTGTGCGTATACAGCTTGTTGGGCCGGATGCAGCATCGTTTGGAATGCAGCCCCTGGCGGTTCCACGCGATTTGCGACCAACAGAAGTCCTGTCCATTCCCGTAGAGTTCCGCCCGCAGCAGGAGGGACCTCTTGCAGCGTGGGTGGAAGTGGAGGTAGAGGGGGGATCGGAGACTGCTCGCGGAAAGCTACAGGGGGTTGGGATTCTGCCTAAAATTGCGGCGGAGGGCTATCGGTTTATGCCGGTACCGGTGGGTCAACTTTCAGGTGAGCAGGGAAGGATTCGCATCCGGAATGTGGACAGTATGGCCCCGCTGTATATCGCTGAAGTTCAATATATCAGTGGTCAGGCAGAGTTCCCGCCAGATGTAGCGGCATTACGGGCGGCACAGGGTCGCACACTGTCGGTTGGAGGGGAATTGCATATTCCCGTTGGTTTCCAGCCGCAGGCGGCAGGGCGTCGTGTAGCACGCGTAGTCATTCTCAGTGATGCCGCGCCCGGCCCCGAGCCCAGTCCGCGAGTGGCTGATACTGTTGAGCTCATGGGCGACGGTGTTGGCGTCACCGTTACCCCGACGACAGTAGACTTCGGTAAGGTCTTGACCTGCTCTTTGCGAGATACAACGCTCACTCTGGTCAACGGATCTGCCACCGCTCCACTGCGGGTGACGGCGTATCGCTTCGCTGGGGATGCTACAGTCTTCGAGATTACCCCGCAGCCGCCGTTTGAAGTGCCGGCTGGTGGAACCCAGGAGCTTCGGGTTCGCTTCTCCCCCTTGGAAGCCCGTCCTTATGCGCTAACGGTGCGCATGGAGAATGAGCAGGGCGTACCGGTAGAGTTTTCTCTGCGGGGTGAAGGGGAGGTCCGCTCGCTTCTCATCGGCGATGGGACCGTGGTGGATCGCGTGCTGCCAGGGACCGAAGTCACAGTCCCGTTGGCGCTGCGGGCCGAGCCTCAGATCACGGAGGTGATCACCAGCACCAACAGGATGGAACTGTGCCTCCGTGTTCGGTACGCCCCGGACTTCTTGCAGTTTCGCCGTTTGAGAGTGCTGGAAGAGCATCCTTCGTGGACATGGCGGGTGCAGCCGATTGCCGATGGGGAGATAGAGCTTCGCGGTCAAGGGGGGATGGGTCCGAATGTGCCTCCGATGAAGCTGGTGTTGGACTTTCTCGTCTACTTAGCCTTGCCGGCGGAGCGCCTGCTGCAGGTGGAGCTGTGTCCGGGTGCGACAATCCCGCGGTGTTTGGTGCCGGTCGTCCGCTCCCCGGGTGTCCGGCTGGCGGACGTTTGTTTCTTGAATGGGCGGCAGGTGCGCCTAACCGGTGAAATCGGTGCGGTACAGATAGAACCTCATCCGGTGCATCGAGGTGTTCCCATCCGAGTCGCTCTCTGGCTACCGAAGGCTCTTCCGGTAGAGCTGGAAGTCTTCACTACATTGGGTGACCGAGTTCTTCATCTATGGCGGGAGGAATTGCCGGCCGGCTCCCATGAGCTTTGGCTTCCGACACAGAGCCTGGGTGGAGGCGTTTACTTCTACCGGCTTCGGATAGGGAGCTCAGTGCGGTCGGGTTCGTTTGTGCTGTTGCCCTGAGGGATCTCTGGTGTGAGAAGGGGTCTGGATGTGGCAGTGCAGGGGTGATGCGTTGGCTTCTTTTCTTCGGCATAGTTGGGCTTGTGCAGGCCGGCATAGATGCCTATGCCCTCTGGCATTGGATGCAATTGGTGCGTCGGCGTGGGTGGACTCCGTGGCTGTACCGTTTGGCATGGGGTGTAGGGGCTTTCATGCTTGTACTCATACTGCTTTTCTGGGCGTATCGGCGTTGGGGCGAGCCCGGGTTGACCCCGCTGACAGGCGCTTTCTATGCACTGCTTACGCTCTGGTACTTGCCTAAACTGCTGTTGTTTCCAGTCTTATTGCTGAAGGATGTCGCGGCGCTGGTGCGCCGATGGCAACGGAACAAGGGTCTGGAGCAGACCCAGCAGCCGGAGCCGGTACGGCGGCAGCTCCTGTCTGCGATGGGGCTGGGGGTGGCCATGCTGCCGTTCCTGGCGGTTGCAAACGGAATGGCCCTGACTACCTATCGCCCGCGCCTGTTTTCAGTTGAAGTTCGCCTTCCCGGGCTGCCAGTAGGCCTGGATGGAGTGCGGATAGTGCATCTTTCCGACCTTCACGCGGGGTCGTTCTCCTCTGACCACTTCTTCTGGAACGTCTCGGAGCAGGTTCAGTCTCTACAGCCCGACTGCATCGTGCTGACGGGTGATTACGTCAATTTCCATCCCGGTGAACTGCGGACGGTTGAAGGTCCATTGCGGCAGCTCCGTGCTCCGATCGGTATTTACGGCTGCTTCGGTAACCACGATCACTACATGACCCCAGCCCAGCATCGCTCTCTGCGACACCGACTGGAACGGATGGGGATAGACCTGTTGGTCAACGAGAATCGGACACTTGTCTTTCGGGGAGCAAGGCTCCAAATAGCGGGGACGGATAACACCGGGACGGGGCAACGCTTTGCAGATTTGGAACGGGCTCTTGCGGGGCTAAGCACTTCAGAACCCATCCTATTGCTCTTTCACGATCCTCGCTTCTGGGAATGGGAGGTTGTTGGGCGAGCGCCGGTTTCTCTGGGGCTGTGCGGGCATACGCATGGTGGGCAAGTCGGTATAAGAATTGCTGGCATGGAGTGGAGCGTAGCACAGTTGGTGTATCGCTACTGGGCAGGGCTCTATCACACCGATGGGTGCTGGCTTTACGTCAACCGAGGGCTGGGATTTGTGGGACCAGCGGTACGTATGGGTATCCCTCCAGAAATTACTTTGTTGACACTGCGACGAGCATGAGACGCGGGTCCGCTCGTCAGCGCTTGTGCCATTGATGGAATTTGCGGAATGGGATTGCTGGAGACGGTAGCGAAACAGCTCGCTGAGGCTATGCGACAAGGAGACAAAGTGCGAGTGGAGACTCTCCGCCTGCTACGAGCTGCCCTTATCGAGGCAACCAAAGCTGGAGAGGGAGTGGAATTGACCCCTGAGCGCGAGTACCAGATCGTGCGTAGCGCTATCAAGAAACGGCAAGAGGCAATAGAACAGTACGAGCGGGCAGGGCGCCTTGATGCTGCAGCTCGCGAGCGGCAAGAGTTGGCAATCTTGGAGAGCTTTTTGCCACCTCAACTTGGCGACGACGAGCTTCGAGCAGAGCTGGAGCGCATTATAGCCGAACTGGGAGCGGTGGGCCCGAAGGACTTCGGGCGTGTGATGCGGGAAGCTATGCAGCGTTTGCGTGGGCGTGCCGAAGGCGACCGGGTCCAGTTCTGGGTACGCCAACTCTTGGGGCAATGAGTCTGGCGGAGCAGGAACTCCTACGGGCAACTCTCGCGGAGTTAGAGTTTCCAAAGGTACTGCAGCATGTCGCTGCGCTCTGCCTCTCGGAGTTGGGGCGGGAGCGCGTATTAGCTCTTCACCCCTCAACAGATGCTGGATGGCTACGGGAAGAGCACGAAACTCTGGCAGAAATGCTTCACCTCGTCGAGTGGGGTGTCCCCTTCCCTTGGTCGCCTGTACCTGACGTACGGCGTCAACTTCAAAAGTCTACCATAGAAAACGCTCTGCTGCTCCCTACGGAACTTGTGGATATACGGGAGCTGTTGCAGCTTTCGCGCAGCGTTCGGCAAGAACTGCTCCGCCAAACAGAACTGCCCCGCTTGAAAGCGCTCGGCGAGCAGTTGTACCACAACCGAATGCTGGAACGGCACATCAGTGATACGGTGGACGAAAGTGGTGGCATTCGTGACACAGCTTCCCGTGAATTGGCCAACATCCGCAGCCAAATTCGAGAGACGTCAGCGCGCCTGCGCACTCAACTGCGCCGTATTCTGCGCCGATTTGTGGAAGACGAGCTTGCCATGGATGACTTCATCACACAGCGGGAAGGCCGTTTTGTTGTTCCGGTTCGCGTAGAGCACAAGCACCATATTTCAGGTATTATCCACGGAGTCTCACAGACGGGAGCCACGGTTTTCTTGGAACCTGCGGAAATCTTTGAGCTCAATAACGAGTTGGCCCTCCTTGCCGATGCTGAACGGAGGGAGATCGAGCGGATTTTGCGGGTCATCACTGCTGAGATTGGTAGTTGTGCGCACCAGCTTCTTTCTTCGCTGGAATTGCTGTCTTACCTTGACAGTCTCTACGCCCGTGCCCGCTACGCTCAGCTCTATGGGGGGCAGAAACCAGTCGTTTCCGACGAGGCCGACATCATTTTGCACAATATTGTTCATCCCTTGTTGGCAGCGGCCCGTGGTCGGGGAGCGGTTGTTCCCTTGAGTATGGAGTTCCGCGATGCTACTCGGGGCCATCTCATATCTGGTCCCAATGCCGGGGGAAAAACCGTAGCGCTGAAAAGCGTCGGACTGAACCTCCTATTGGTGCTCAGCGGTATTTTTCCGCTGGGCGCGTGCCGTACCCCGGTTCTCCATATCCTAACGGCTATTGGCGACCAGCAGTCAATAGAACAGAACCTGAGCACCTTTAGCTGGCAGGTTGTGCGCATTCGGGAAATCCTGCACCGGAGTGGTCCGGAAACGCTGGTGCTTATTGACGAAATCTGCGCCGGTACCGACCCTACCGAGGGAGCAGCATTAGCAGCGGCGATTCTGGAGGAGCTGCTCCATCGGCGCTCATACTTCGTGGTAACAACTCATCAATCCTCGCTGAAAGCCTTTGCATTACACCGGGATGGGGTGCAGAACGACTCGTTGGAGTTTGACCACGAGCGTCTCCAGCCCACTTATTGCTTCTTGCCTGGGGTTCCCGGGAACAGTTATGCTTTTGCTATTGCAGCCAATTTTGGGATACCGCGTCGGCTCTTAGAGCGGGCGCAGTCTTTTTTAGGGGAGCGGCATCGGGAGTTGGAAGAAAGCATTGCCGCTGTGCAAGAGCTTCGGCGTCGGTGGCAGCACTATGAGGAGGAAGCGCGCCAGCAGGCAGAACAGGCGCATCAGCTTCGGCAGCGCTACGAGGAGCAGTTTCGCCAGCTCCAGCAGCGCCGTTCGGAGCTCATGGCGCGTGCTCGGCAAGAGGTGCAGCAGATGCTGCAACAAGCACAGAGCCTCGTAGAGCAGACGATTCGCCAAATCCGTGAACAGCAGCGCCCGCTATCGGACGTTCGTCAAGAATTTACTCAGGGTCGGGATGCGCTTCTTCAGGCATTGGAGGTGGCGGGCTTGCCCCAGGGGGAGGAACGATCTCCCTTCAGCCTTGCTCCCGGCACGTGGGTCCGGATGGAAGGAATGCAGAGCGCCGGAACGGTTGTCAGCATTGACGAACAGCAGCAGACGGCCTTGGTGGAGTTCGCTGGGATCCGTCTCCGAGTGAGCGTGGATAAGTTACGGCCGGCGCCGCCTCAGAAGGAAGAGCCCCCTCGGCCTAAAGTGGATTATTTGTCCTGGAATGCCGCAAGCAGCATAGACCTGCGGGGAATGCGGGTTGCCGAGGCGCTTCAGGCAGTGGACCGCTTCCTCTCCGATGCCCTGCAGGGTAACATCCCCCGGGTGCGCATTATCCATGGGAAAGGAACTGGGGCACTGCGGCAAGCCTTGCATCAGTTTCTGGCAACGCACCCGGCAGTAGCAGAGTATGCGCTGGCGGACCTAAGCCAAGGCGGGGCTGGTGTGACCATCGTAACGTTGCGCTAATGCTCCCTCTGCGGGTAATCTTCCTCTGGCACTACCATCAGCCGGACTATCGGTGGGAAGGACAGGCGCTACTGCCCTGGGTGCGCCTTCGGGCGGTCAAGGATTATGCTGTCCTCTTCAAGTTATTGGGTGAGCTGCCCCGGCTACGCTGCGTGTTCAACATTGTGCCTTCGTTGCTGGTTCAGCTTTCTGCCTATGCAGAAGGGGTGCTCACGGACGTAGCTGAGCACTTGAGCAGCCGATCGAGCAGAATCCCGCCGGAGGGGACTGATCGCTACTGGCGGATGCTGCAACCACCGAGCCCTCTCCAACAGCGCTTTCCCGAGCTCAGCGCCCTTTGGCAGCGGTTACAGTCAGGCTCCCTTTCACCCCAGGAATGGATAGACACGCTGATGTGGACGCAGTTGGTGTGGACATTTCCGTATCGCCAGCGTTTTCCCGTCGTAGATGAGTGGTTCCAGCGGGGCTCCGGGTATCGTTGTGAGGAGCTCCAACTTTTGCTACAGCTTCAACGCTTGCTTACACGAGAGGCTTTCCAGGCGTTGCGAGAGGGCCTTCATCAGGAGCACATTGAGCTTAGCTGTTCTCCCTTCTACCACCCTATCCTGCCCTTGTTGTGCGATACGGAAAGCGCTCGCGAAAGCGACCCTGGGATTTCACTTCCACGCTCTTCTTTCCGCTTCCCCGCCGACGCGTGGGTACAGTGTGCGCGGGCACGTCAGTGCTGCTGGGAGCTTGTTGGAGTTGTGCCTGATGGGCTGTGGCCCCCTGAAGGAGCAGTGAGCATGGAAGCTCTTCATCAAATGGTGCTGGCAGGGGTCCGCTGGGCAGCAACCGATGAGGCGCTTCTCTTCGCTTCCCTGCCCACGGCACCCCGAGTGCAGAAATACCTTCCTCATCGCATCCGGACTTCTGCGGGCGAGTTGGCCCTCTTCTTCCGCGATCGAGAGCTCTCCGACGCTATTAGCTTTCAATACGGTGCGTGGGAGTCTGACCGTGCCGTTGAGGATATCTGTCAGCGCTTGCGGGAAATTCGCGCCGAGCTTGTGCGCAGCT
>JANWXA010000074.1 GCA_025055465.1 Candidatus Kapaibacterium sp. | reverse complement strand
AGAGTGGGGTTTTTGTAGACGAAGGCTTGCTGCACCCAACCGCGGAGGACAAGGAAAGCACTGGGTGGGCTCTGGAAGAGATTTTGGGTTGTACAGTGTTAGAAGAAGTTACGGAGCGCCAGCTTGGAACTGTGGTTGACGTATGGCTGCTGCCAGCAAATGACGTTTGGGTGGTGGAGTCGGAAACAGGGTATCTGCCGCTCCCGGCAATTGCTGATGCCGTGCGGCGGGTCGATGTCCAGCAGCGACGGATTTGGGTCCATCTGTTACCGGGGCTTTTGGATATTGTAGAGCTGAAGTCCGGCAGCGATTCGGCCATTTTTGTGGATGAAGAAGCTGATGCGGATTGACGTTCTGACAGCTGTGCCACAAATTGTAGAGCCTGTAGTAAAAGAAAGTATTGTGGGGCGTGCGCAGCAGAGGGGAATTGTGCAGATTGTGGTCCACGATTTGCACTGCTATGGGGTGGATCGCCACGGCCACATTGATGATGCTCCGTACGGTGGCGGGGCAGGCATGGTTATCCGCTGCGAGCCTGTGTTTGCTTGTATCGAAGCATTGCAAGCAGAACGCGCCTACGACGAGATTATTTATATGACTGCTGACGGGGAGCGGCTTACACAGTCGCTGGTCAATCGGCTCTCCCTCTGTTGCAACCTTATCATTGTAGCAGGTCACTACAAGGGCGTTGACCAACGCATTCGAGATGTGCTTGTCACCCGGGAGATTTCTATCGGTGACTATGTGCTCACCGGCGGGGAGTTACCAGCTTTAGTACTTATTGATGCTATCGTACGCCTCTTGCCTGGCGCTCTCAATGCCCCAGAGTCGGCGCTGGAAGACTCCTTTCAGGCGGGCCTATTAGAGCCACCGATTTACACACGGCCGGCAGATTTTCGCGGTCACAGAGTCCCTGAGGTCCTTCTCAGCGGCGATCACGAAGCCATCCGCCGGTGGCGGTACGAGCAGGCGCTGAAGAAGACGCTGGAACGTCGGCCAGAGCTGCTGACGGAGGCTTTTCCAGAACTGGTACAGAAAAGCTGCCATGATGACCCTCACTAAGGTGGCAGTTGTCCTAATGAGTGGCGGGATGGATTCCGCTGTCGCAGCAGCCCTTGTGCGTCAACAGGGATATGAGTTAGCAGCGCTTCATGTTATGTACGGACACCGTACCGCCGGCCGAGAACGGCAGGCTTTTTCGGATATTTGCTCAACATGGGGTATCGTCCGTCGCTTGGAGGTCTCTATTGACTACTTGCGTGCCATTGGAGGCAGCGCGCTGACCGACCCCACACTTCCGCTCCCTGAGGGACGCCTTGACCGTGAAGGGATACCACCGACCTACATTCCATTTCGCAATGCTAACTTGCTCAGTATCGCAACCAGTTGGGCAGAAGTGCTGGGTGCAGGAGCTATTGCCATTGGTGCTGTTGAGGAAGACTCCAGTGGCTATCCCGACTGCCGAGAAGTTTTCTATGAGGCCTTCCAGCGTGTTATTGACACAGGGACGCGTCCACAGACACGCATACAGCTTCTGACACCGGTTATCCACTTTCGCAAGAGCCAGATTGTTAGAGCAGGTGCCGAACTGGGAGTTCCGTTTCATCTGACATGGTCTTGCTACAGCCGCGAGGATATTGCCTGTGGGGAGTGTGACTCGTGCCTGCTAAGGTTGCGGGGATTTCGAGAGGCAGGCCTTCCAGATCCATTGCCGTATGCTCGGCTGCCGCAGTGGGTCTAAACTTTTGCCGCCCAGCGCCGATACATTCATAAGTGTCCATCACCGAGCGGAAAATGGTGCACAAGGCGCAGCTTTACGAGGAGCTGTTTGCCCAGAGCGATTCTCGGAGGATCCGGGTCTGGCAAGTGCGGGTGACCTATCCAGCCTTTGTTGTCTTTGCCCTTCTTCTTGCGGTGACGATAGCATTGTGGTGGCTGGTACGCCTGCAAATTCGGGCCGAGCAAGAGGCTTTGTTCGAACGTGCGGTTTCTTCGGTCTTGAGCCGTATAGAGAGGCAGGCTCGTCAGTATGAACAAGTGTTGCACTCCGTTCAGGGACTTTATGGCAGCTTTGTGCAGGTGGTTCGCGATGTCTTCGAGCTCTACGCTACGGTGCCGGCACGGAGCAATCCTGCCGTGCTCTCGATCGGATATGCCCCGTGCATAGAGAACCGTTATGTATGGGAGTATACGCACTATGCTCGCTCGGAACGTTACTGGGATTACCAGATCTTTCCTGCCATCACGGGCCCCTATCTGTTTCCGCTCTTGTATGTGGTCCCGGTAGAAACCGCTCCCCAGCGTGTAGGTTGGAACGCCGCTGCTCACTCTACGTGGTACACTGCTATTGATCGGGCGTGCTCCACTGGTGCTCCGACCACAACACCATGGATGGCGCTGCGTACGGATCCAGACACAGTTTGGGGCTTTGCTTTGATCGCGCCACTGTATCGGGAACAGCCCCATCCGTTTACTCAGTTGCGAGTTGGCGAGCACTTCGTGGAAGGGATTGTGGTAGTGGAAGTTGTCGGTGATCGCTTTTTTCAGCAGGCTCTTATAACTCCGGCGCCGACAGACTCTCTCATCGTTTTTGAGGCCTTTGATTCCCAGTTAGCTCCCGATGGCACAGTTCATCAAATCCGGATTGTTGAATCTCCGAATAGGCTGACTATAACAACTGCTTATGTTCCGACACTTACTACACAGCGGGAGCTTCGGATTGGAGATAGGGCGTGGCGGTTTCACTTTGCCACAGTGCCACAGTTCGAAGGAATGTACCAGCGATGGCTACCGTGGTTAGTGCTGGGGAGTGGGATCATTATCGCTACCGTTGGCTTTGGGTTCGTGCTCTCTCTGGTGACAACACGGGCACGGGCTGTGGGTTTGGCCAACCGGATGACGAAGGCACAGCGGCGCATTTTGGAAGCATCGCACGATATTATCGCTGTCTGGGAACTGGATGGGCGGTGGCGCACCGCAAACCCTGCCCTCCGAGCAATCTTGGGCTACGCTCCTGAGGAGCTTTCTGGACGGGCAGTTGACGAGTGGGTTGTACCTGCACAGCGGGGCAAATTCCGTCAGATGCTCCTTTCTGCTCCGGACGAGGAGGCTGTTGCTGTAGAGCTTCTTATGCAGACTCGTTCAGGAGAACAGCGGTGGGTTGGCTGGAGCCTGACGCTTTCTCAACACGATGGGGTTATTTATGCAATCGGACGGGACATTACTACGCAGAAGGAGCTGCAACACCGGCAAGAGCTAGTCCAGCGCCGGTTGCTGCTGGCGGAACAGTGGGCGCTGGAAGCAAGCGAGTTTAAATCAGAGTTCCTCAACCGACTTAGCTTTCGACTTCGGAATGGATTGACTGGCTTGATGGGATTTGTTGAGCTTATCGCCCAGCGGCAGTATGATTCGGAGGAGGAGCTTCAGAGCTACGCTGATGCAGTTCAGGAGAGCGTCGAGCACCTCTTGGGCCTTGTAGCAGAGACCCCCGAAATAGCTGCTGCAACGCCAATTGCCCGCCATCCTGTTTTACTGGGGCCCTTTCTTGCAGAGCTGGCTGCATGGGCAGAGGGGGAAGGTTTCCGTCTTCATTTACCCTCACTACCTGAAGATGCGCGTGTGTTGGCGGAGAAGGAGTTGTTGCAAAAAGCACTCCGCTCCCTTCTCAGGGGGATAGCGGAAAGCGGTGAGTGTGAAGAGATATCTCTGCACATAGACCTTGCTCCTTACGAAGAAGGCTCCGAGTGGAGCATAAGTGCTCCGGCATCGGAGGCGCTATGTCGGGCTGCTACCTTGGTAACGGAATTTCAGCCTTTCGAGGCGCTGACCATGGATGATAGCCAAGGAACGTTTTCACTCCTTCTGGCACAGGCGGTCCTTCGACGCCTTCGCAGCGCAATGCGAGCAGAGTGTCTGGATGGAACGTTCGTTATCATTTTCACTCTGCCGATACAGCGCGCTGAGCCATACGGCTTACCTTCTTCGGCACCCCGATAGTAGGAAAGTTCTATTTTCGCTTTGTTCGTGGCTGCCAAGGAGCTCCCACCATGTGGGTATGGTATAGCTGTGTCTGCCTCTGGGGGGTAATCGGTGCCGTTGCGCAGCCCACCCAGCCAGTCATGCGGTGGGGCATTATGAGTGGCTACGGAGCGAACTTGTACTCAGCACAATTCCAGCAATTGCCAGGAATCCCCAGTTGCTGTCCTGGATTCGATGGAGGGCGTGGAACGGGTGTAGCCGTAAGTCTTTTGGCGGAGGCCCCCTGGCTTCCGTATGCATGGCTGTCCGGACAATTAGGGTACTGGACCCTGTCTGGCGATCTCTGGAAGCAAGAGCGTATAGGCAATGTAGCGCTCATTGGCGCGCAGGGGGATACAGTTGTACGGGCGGCAGAGGTGGAACATACCCTGCAGGCGCTTCTGGGTGCGATAGCAGCCGATCTTGGGATCAGCTCACGCTTCTTTGGCCGGTTTACGGCGCGTCTGGGGCTTACACTGGGAGTATTACTGCAGCGATATTTCCGCCAGCATGAGCAGCTCGTGGTGCCTGAAGGCTTCGTATTTGCCGTGGAGGGAAGTCGACGGCGTAATGAGTACGAAGGCACCATACCCAATACACCTTTAGCCCTGCTGGGGGCAAGCTTTGCAGTGGGCTACTCGCTTCCAGTTGGACAAGCTTGGGAACTGGTCCCGACCCTCCACTACGCTATTTTCCTAAACAACCTCAGCAGTGTTTCGTGGAAACCTTCGGCGTTACGCTTCGGAGCAACGGTCCTCTATACGGTTTACCCCCCACTGGAACCGTTGCGAGACACAGTGTACCTTCGGGATACTACCACGGTTGCTATAATCGGACTGACTCAGGAAACGGTTGTCTTGCATAGCCGTCACCGGCGGACGGATACACTCATGGCCGAGGGCAGAGCGTGGTATCGAACAACGGTAAAGGAAACCTGGCACCGACGGGTACCAAAGCCCCCCATCCTCTTACCGAAGGTTGACCTTGCTCTGCCTGATGCCTCGGCATTGGTCGTAGAAGAACTGGAACAAGAGGAAGCTCTTCCCCTCTTGCCCTACATCTTTTTCCCCGAGGGATCAGCAGAATTGGAGCAAACGCGAATGCGCCTTCTCACGCCACAGGAGGCAGAGGGATTTGACGAGCACCGGTTGCCAATAAACACATTGCAAGTGTATTACCACTTGCTCAACGTTGTAGGCAAGCGTCTCCAACGGTTTCCTGCAGCTGAGCTTACTATTACGGGCTGTGTAAACAACGTGGGAGTGGAATTCAACAATGTGGGGCTGGCGCGTCGCCGGGCGGAAGCGGTGCGGGATTACTTCGTGCGTGTCTGGAACATAGAGCCACGACGTGTACAAGTCCGGGCACGTCTATTGCCAGAAGTGCCTTCCAACCCTGAAGTGCCCGATGGGAGGGAAGAAAATCAGCGCGTGGAACTCTCGGCCAACCTCCCGGAAATATTGGCTCCTCTTTTCCTGGCTGAGGTAGGCTATGTAGCAACACCTGCTATGCTCTATCTGCGCAGCGCTGTGCAGGCAGAAACGACGTTGGCTCGATGGCAACTTGCGGTGACCCACGGTGGGGAGGTACTCTACTCCCGTCAGGGGGAGGGTGTTCCGCCATTGGAAACGGCCTTCCGAGTACGCCCTGAGCTTCTTGTGCGTGGGGACAGTATAATACAAGCAAATCTACAGGTCTGGGATGTTCTTGGCACCGAGAGCACAGCCCAGGCATCGTTGTCGTTTCGTCGGTTGAGCCTCCGGCAGAAGCGTGCTGAACGGGTAGGGGATGAACGGCGTGAGCGCTTTGCGCTTATGCTTTTCGAGTACGATAAGGCCACGTTGACCAAAGACCACCGTCGTCTTCTCCCCTTGATCCGTCAGCGCCTTCTACCAAGGACTCGCGTAATCATAAGCGGTTACACAGACCGGACGGGCGATCCCGTATATAACAAGCGGCTTTCCGAGCAGCGCTGCCGCGCTGTTTGGCAGGCTCTGGGGATCAGGGGTAAAGAGCCGGAGGTCCGCGCGATCGGGAATGATATTCTGCTCTATCCCAATGATCTTCCCGAAGGGCGAGCATACAGCCGGACCGTGCTCATTGAACTGTTGAGCCCAGTGGAGTAAGGCTGTATTCATAAACCCCCCTCCGGTGGTTTCGTTCTCCCCATTTGGAAGGGGAACGTCAAGGCGTGTCTGGAACGCTGAATTGCCCCCTGAAACAGTGTTGGTGAGTGAGTAGGAATAAGGGATGGGGGGTGCAGCAAGGTGCCTATGCAAGTATTTCCGCACTATTTGGAGGTGGTGGGGTCACAAAGAGCCTGCCAGGAAGCCATTTGCAGGCATCTAGGTGTTGCATCTCTGTTGGATTTGTTGTATTTTAGTGATGTCGTTTGGGTATATTGTACCACAAATAATGGGGTGGTTCCATGAACAAGGCTGGGTTAGTTGCGGCGATCGCTCAAAAGGCCGGTCTATCCAAGGCGGTTGCCGAGAAGGCGCTCAAGGGCGTTGTGGATACTGTGTCTGAGGCACTCGCTAAAGGTGAGTCGGTTTCGTTGGTGGGCTTCGGGACCTTTGCCGTGCAACAGCGGTCATCCCGGAGAGGGCGTAACCCGAGAACGGGTGCCCGCATTACCATCCCGGCGCGCAAGGTGCCGAAGTTTACCCCCGGAAAAACCCTGAGGGATATGGTCGGTGGGCAGAAGAAGATGACGAAGCCTGCCGTGAGGCCGGGGGGAAAAAAGAAATAAGTGCTCTTGGGCGTATTGGGGTATGCCGCCCGCTCTTAGAGAGCGGGCGTTTTTTTGTCCTGATGACACGCGCGACTTGGGAGCCACAAGTGTGGGGTGCTGTGGGATCGGGAGATGGCCTTAGTGGGGGCTGCAATGCTCGTTGCTCGAAGGTGTGGGAGATACGATGTTGGTGTGTGGCCCAGATGTCGCGGGGACTTTCGTAACCGGCTGTCGAGGTGGAACAGGGCTCAGCAGTATTTTTGTAATGTTATGGCGCCCGGCCTGCGACAGCACCACCTACTGGGGATCTCCGAGCTGACGCGGGAGGAGATTGAACTCATCTTCCACCGTGCAGAGGCATACCTACCGTACTGTCGCTCTGCGCAACATCGCCTACCAGACCTACGCGGGAAGACTGTGGTGCTGGCTTTCTTTGAGCCTTCCACTCGAACGCGGGTAAGCTTTGAGTTGGCGGCGAGACGTCTCTCGGCAGATGTTGTCTCGTTTCAAGCAGCAGCCAGCAGCTTAGCCAAGGGGGAGTCATTGTTCGATACGGTGCAGACGCTGGAGGCCATGGGGATTGATGCTCTGGTAATCCGCCATCGAGCTTCGGGAGTCCCTTGGCTGCTGCGGCGCTTCCTCGCCTGCAGCATCATTAATGCGGGTGACGGGCAGCATGAGCATCCTACACAGGCCCTTCTGGACGGCTTCACGCTCTGGAAGTATTTCGGAAGGCTGCAAGGATTGCGGGTATGTATCGTTGGGGACGTGCTTCATAGTCGGGTTGCCCGCTCCAACATCGCTCTGTTGCGGCTTTCTGGAGCCGAAGTCGCCGTCTGCGGTCCGGCGACATTGCTTCCCCAGAACGCGGAACAGGTCTGGGGAGTTCGAGTGTTTTGGAACTTGCGCGAAGCTGTAAAGTGGGCCGACGTCCTCAACGTGCTCCGGCTCCAGCGAGAGCGGATGGAGAGCGGGCTGGTGGCGAGCTCAGAGGAGTACCACCGCTTCTTCGGCATTACCGAGCAGGTCGTGACATGGAACCCCGCCGTGCGGATCCTACACCCCGGTCCAGTGAACTACGGTGTGGAGCTGGTGCCTGAAGTGGCGTTGGGAGCGAACTCTCATATCCGGCAGCAGGTCCCGCATGGTGTAGCCATCCGCATGGCGGTGCTGTCACTCCTCCTGGGCGGCGGGTGACGTTATCGTTCCGTTGCACTGCCGGCAGGGTGTGATGGGGTCGAAGCCTGGTATTTTTGCCGCTGGTCTGGAGTATGTGACATGTACTGCTACCAGGAGCCATGAGAACGACTGTGACCGCATGGATGCTCTGCATTTGTCTCAGCCTCCAAGTAGCGGCGCAATCCAATCCGACCCCGTTCGACCTGTCATCTGGTCACTACAGCCTGACGGAGTGGGCTGCCACCAACCCAGCGGGGACGTACCCGCCGAACATGATCTTTCATCGGACGAACATCCAAGATCCCCAGCTCGCCGACGAGATGGCGGCCGATTACACGGGGGCATACAACCTTACCAGCGGAACGCGTATCAACGGTCTTGGGGCCGATGGCTTTTCGTTTCTCAACACTGCTACCAGCGGCAACCTTGGTGCAGCGGTCTTGGCGCTGAGCACGACGGGGCGGGTCAATATCCAGGTGACCTGGACCGGTGGCACAGTAGCGACGGGGGCGCGCGAATACCGGATTCGGCTGCAGTACCGGATCAGCACGACGGGTAGCTTCACCGACGTCCTCGTCGGTGGCCAGCCAGTGGAGTACGTGGCCAGTCAGACGGCGGGGCATTCGCAGACGTTTGGCCCGATTACGCTACCGGCAGCCGTGGAGAATCAACCTGTGGTACAGCTTCGGTGGAAGTACTACTACGTGCCGCCGGCAACGGGAACGCGCCCGCAGTTGCGCGTGGACAACATCCTTGTGACGAGCACCCCTGCAGCGGGGCTGCCGACGCGGCTGTCCATTACGGAGATCGTGCCGCCCACACCCTC
>JANWXA010000073.1 GCA_025055465.1 Candidatus Kapaibacterium sp. | reverse complement strand
GGTCGAACGAATTAAATCGCTCTATCCCGAACCCCAGGCTGCTCTGCTCCCCGTGCTCTGGATGGTCCAGCAGAAGTACGGCTGGATTTCGCTGGAGAACATCCGAGCGGTGGCTGAACTGCTACGCCTCCCGTATGCCCATGTTCTCGGGGTCGTTCGCTTCTACACGATGTTCCACACCGAGCCGGTCGGGCGGTACCACATCCAAGTATGCACGAATGTCTCGTGCATGCTCCGTGGTGGCGAGCGCGTGCTGGAGTATATCTCCCAGAAACTGGGGATCCAGCACAAGGAGCGCACCGCCGATGGCCTCTTCTCGCTGGAAGAGGTAGAATGCATGGGTGCCTGCGGTGGTGCCCCGATGATTGCAATCAACGAAGACTATTACGAGAACATCACGCTGGAGCAGATAGACCATCTGCTGGAACACCTCCGACGAGAGAGCGCAGCCGAGAGCAGAAATGGGCATGAGAGCACACCAAACGGGGGTTCCGATGAACTCGCGTCGTAACTTCCTCCGCCGGTTAGCAGCCCTTACAGCTACGGCTGCCGTCGGAGTGCCGGCAACAGCACAGCTCTTACCAGAGCTATTGAGACCCGATCGCCGCCTCTGCGGACGGCTCCGCATCCGCTTGAGCCAATACCCCGAGCTCCAAAATGTCAACGGCTCCGTGAAGGTCCCTATTCCCGATGCCACCGGTGCCGTTCCTGAGCGACTCATCATCACCCGAACTGCCCCGGACACCTTTGCAGCCGTCGATGACATCTGCACCCATGCCGCCTGCTTAGTCAACGTCTACCAGTCGTCGCTCAGGGGACTGCCGTGCCCCTGCCATGGCTCGCTCTTTCGCCCGACAGGCGAGGTTATCCGTGGCCCAGCAACCCGTCCGCTACGGAGTTTCCAGACCTTCTATGAAGCCGGTAGCGACTTCGTGGAGGTAGAGATTCCGGGTTATGTGTCCGTCCAGCAGCCCAGCACCGTTTTTGAGCTTACGGTCGCTCCTAACCCGGCAGCGGAGTCCATCACCATTTCCGGAACTCTCGGGGAGGGTGCCGTCCTGTCCTTCCGCATCCTCTCTGCCCGAGGCCAGACAGTCGTGGAATGGCAACAATGGCTGCCAGCAGGCCCGTTCAGCCTCCGGTATCCTCTTGACGGCTTTGCTACCGGAACTTACTGGCTGCACGTCTCTGGCCGCTCTGTCCCCAGTGTTGTACAGCCCTTTACTGTGGTCCGCTGATGCAAAGGTGCAGGTCTATCCACTTGCCAGCTCCCCTGCTCCCTGTTGTGTTCGGCATCCTGGTGTGGGGCTGCGAGACTACGAATATTGGGGAATTCGGAAGCGACGCACCGCTGGAGGTATCCCCGCGAGAGGCCGATTTCGGCAACGTGCGCATAGAGCAGACAGCCGAGCTGTGGCTTCGCGTCCGCAACCGAACAGATTCTGCCATTGTCTTAGCCCCCTCCATCACTGGAACCGATCGCACTGCCTTCGCCATCGCGCGGCAGCCCAGCGGATCACTCCGCCCTGGCCAGAGCGACAGCCTGCTGCTCCGCTTCTCCCCAACTGAAGCCCGCATGTACCAGGCAACACTCCTCCTTGGCGGGGACAATCCCTTGAACATCCCCTTGCGCGGGACTGGTACAACAGGAGACCGAACGGAGCTCTTGGCTGTCGTTGCCTCAACACCGCCGGAGATCGACGGCTCTGCCTCCGACGCTGTCTGGAACGCAGCCCCACCGCTCCAGCTCCAGCTCCTTCAGGTAGAGTCCACAGCCAACGACCCTCGGACTTTCTCGGCAACACTGCGGGCTGCTGTGGACAACGAGTTCCTGTACCTACTTGTGGAAGTCGCCGATCCAACTCCTCACGAAACTCCCAATATCTTCCGCTTCCGTGGCGGGAACCCTGCTTCTGATGCTAACTGGACGCTAACCACAGAGGGGCAGGATGGCCTCGGTCTCATCTTCACTATCGGGGACCCACAAAGCGTTCGGGGTAGCCGACCTGGAGAGACCTTTGCTACCATTGGCTGTGCTGTTGCATGCCACCCTACTGCCACCACGAATGCCTACGAGGGCGGCAGCTACCCAACCTATGGGCGGATTGACCTCTGGTACTGGAAAGCGGGGACCACGAATCCCCAGGGTTACGCTGACGACTACATTGCCGAAGGGCGCGATGGGACGACAGTCCCTGAGGAGCGCCGTGGTGACGTAGGAAATGCGTTTGAAGAGCCCAACTATCCACCACGCGGAGCTGGTCCGCTCCTGCCTATCAGCATGGCTGGCGGAGGCAACGGCGGATTGGACCGACGCCGCTTCCTCTGGCAGGCTACTTCTGTACCTTTCAACCCCCAAGCCCCGAACCCAGCGACCGGACGTCCCTGGGCTGCCGGCGATGTAGTTCCAGGCTGGGCCCTTCGAGCCCAAGAGCATCCCTTCTCCAGCCGTGGTGACATCCAGGCCCGCGGACGCCACGCGAATGGCCGTTGGACCATTGAACTACGGCGCCGGCTCTCCACCGGGAAGAGCGACGATGCCTCGTTTGACCGCGGGCGCTCCGTTCCCTTCAGCCTGGCGTACTTTGACAACACGCGCAAGTACGCTGTCTTCGAGTACCTCAATCTGACCTCGGCCCCCCGCCCAGGCCACTTCGGCCCGAATCCTCCGGTTATTTGGCTACGCTTGCCGTAAGCCCTCCGTCTCTGCGCTTTTCGGTACTTTGCGCGCCGGTAAAAGTACATGTTCCACAACGCTGAGCTGTCGTCAACAATGCTCCAGACCGTAGAGTATGCCACCGTGCACAATGGATATGCCGTCGTCCAGAACGGATTGACCTACCTTTCGGGCTTCGGCAACGAGTTTGCAACCGAAGCGTTGCCCGGAGCACTTCCGAAAGGCCAGAATTCTCCTCAGCGCTGTCCGTATGGGCTTTACAATGAGCAGCTCAACGGGACCCCATTCACAGCCCCGCGCCTCCTCAATCGCCGTACATGGCTCTACCGAATCCGCCCATCAGTTGTCCACCCTCCTTTTCGCCAGACCCACCATCCAACGTGGAAGGGGACTCCTTTCACTGAAGTGCCTCCGCCGCCGACACAGCTCCGCTGGGATCCTCTCCCCATTCCCGATACCCCAACAGACTTCATCGACGGCGTCGTCACCTACTGTGGGAACGGGGACCTGGCGACCCACACCGGCTGTGCAGTCCATCTCTATGCGGCCAACCGCTCTATGGAGCGGCGCTACTTCTACAATGCCGACGGCGAGCTTCTCATCGTTCCCCAGCTCGGCCGGCTGCGCATCCATACGGAGATGGGTATCCTGGAAGTAGCGCCAGGTGAGATTGCTGTCATCCAGCGCGGTATCAAGTTCAAAGTCACACTCCCCGACGGGCACGCACGTGGGTACATCTGCGAGAACTACGGCGCTCTCTTCCGGCTACCGGACTTAGGACCCATCGGTGCTAACGGATTGGCGAACCCTCGTTTCTTCCTGACTCCTGTGGCAGCTTACGAGGACCTTGAAGAGAAGTGCGAGCTCATTGCCAAGTTCCAGGGCAACTTCTGGGCAACGACGTTGGACCATTCCCCGTTGGATGTTGTCGCTTGGGCTGGCAATTACGCCCCGTACAAGTACGACCTGCGCACCTTCATGTGCATCAACACGGTCTCGTTCGACCACTGCGACCCCTCCATCTACACCGTACTGACCTCGCCTTCAGAGTTACCAGGCGTGGCAAATGTGGACTTCGTCATCTTCCCCGAGCGCTGGAGCGTTGCCGAACACACGTTCCGGCCGCCGTGGTTCCACCGCAATTTCATGAGCGAGTTCATGGGACTTATTTTCGGCAAATACGACGCCAAAGAGGAAGGTTTTGCCCCCGGTGGAGCAAGCCTCCACAACTCTATGTCTGGTCACGGCCCCGACGCGGCAACCTTTGAGAAAGCCATCGCTGCTGAACTAAAGCCAGAATACTTTGCTGACACGCTGGCATTCATGTTTGAAACGCGTTACGTGTGCCGTCCCACCCGGTGGGCTCTGGAGACTTCACTACTGCAGAAAGCCTACTACGAAGCCTGGGAAGGGTTGCGTCGCCGGTTTGACCCGACCAATCCGAACGTGTAACCGGTGGCTGGAGAGCATCGCCCAGGGAGCCTCAACACTCAGGCTCCCTGGGTGACTACCAGACTCCCTCTTCGATCCCTGCATTAGGGGACACAGCGCTATCGCCGAGGAGGTGGGGGCTCGTAGAGTCCTTCAGGGAAAGTGGGTCTGGAAGACAGCAGCACAGTAGGCCTTGACCTCCACCATAGGGACTTCTCGACCCAGCTCACACGCCATTGAGGTTACGGCCCTGTCTGCAATTCCACAGGGAACGATGTAGGCAAAGTCCTCCAGACGGTTGTTGACGTTGAGTGCGAAACCGTGCCAGCTCACCCAGCGGGTAACATGGAGGCCGATGGCGCAGATCTTCCTGGCCCCATCAACCCACACGCCCGTTAGACCTGGGATGCGGTGGCCAGTGATCCCGAACCCTGCCAGCACCTCAATGATGCACTGCTCTATTTCCCGCACGAACCAGTGGAGGTCTTCGCGGTACTCTGAGAGCCGAACAATGGGATAGCCGACGAGCTGACCGGGATTATGAAGCGTCACGTCCCCACCACGCTCAACTTCGTAGACTGGGATCCCGCGCTCGCGTAGCAGTGGCTCAGGCAGCAAAACATGACGCCGTGACCCTAAGCGCCCAATGGTGATGACTGTCGGATGTTCGCACAGGACCAGCGTGTTCTGTGCTTGCCGACTCTGCACCCGCTGGAGAAGCTCTCTCTGGCGTTGCCACGCCTCATCGTACGGGACACAGCCCCAATCCTCCACTTGTAGCATCGTGCTGTCAATACCTATCGTAGCTGATCCCCAATCCCCGTGCTGCCGAACCCACCGCTTCCCCGCTCCGTCCGAGGCAGCTCTGGGACGAGCTCCCAGCAGACACGCTCATACCGCGTCACGACTAACTGCGCAATACGGTCCCCTCGCCGAATCCAAAACGGCTCCCGACCGAAGTTAGCCAAGATAATTCGAATTTCGCCACGGAAATCGCTGTCGATCGTGCCAGGAGCATTCAGGGCGAAGACCCCGTAACGGGCTGCAATCCCACTACGAGAGCGAACTTGGCACTCATATCCGGGAGGCAATGCGATAGCGATGCCCGTCGGGATGACTACGATACCGCCCGGGGGAAGCTCCACCGGCTCGGTTACCGCCGCGTAGACATCCATACCGGCAGAACCTTCCGTTGCATAGGTTGGCAGCGGCAGATCCGCAAAGGCAGGATCTGTGCGCTGGATCTGGACGACCAGCATCTGCCTTCAGCTACTCACTGGCTGTGGCGCAGTGTAGCCGACCTCGCGGAGCAACTCTCGAGCGATGATAACGTGCTGGATCTCAGAGGTGCCCTCGTAGATCTCCGTGATCTTGGCGTCGCGCAAGTACCGCTCTACCTTGTACTCCCGAACGTAGCCATAGCCTCCGTGGATCTGGATAGCCTCCAGGGCCAGCTCCACGGCCGCCCGCGAGGCAAAAAGCTTTGCATGGGATGCTGCTTTGATGTACCGTTCACCCTGGTCCCGCAGCCACGCTGCTTTCAGGAGGAGCAGTCGGGCAGCCTCTAGCTTAACAGACATGTCCGCCAGCTTCATCTGGATGGCCTGATGTTCGCAGATGGGCTTACCAAAGGTCTTCCGCTGCTGGGAGTATGTCAGTGCCGCTTGGAAGGCGGCCTCAGCGATCCCAACCGCTTGCGCTGCGATACCAATTCGCCCGCCGTTGAGGGTGTTCATTGCAATCCGAAAGCCCTCGCCAATGTCCCCCAACACGTTAGCGTCGGGTACGAAGACGTTGGTAAGCCCAATGGAGCAGGTGTCGCTGGATCGGATACCGAGCTTGTCTTCCTTCTTACCAGGGACAAAGCCCTCAGTCCCACGCTCAATCAGGAACGCCGTGATTCCCCGATGGCCTTTGGAGCGGTCAGTCTGGGCGAAGACAACGTAAACGTCGGCCGTAGTACCGTTGGTGATCCAATTCTTCGTGCCGTTGAGGATCCATCCACCATCGCCATGGACGGCCATCGTATGCTGACGTGTTGCATCAGAGCCGGCTTCTGGCTCGCTCAGGCAGAAGGCACCAAGTTTGCGCCCCGTAGCTAAGTCACGGAGGTAGCGCTCTTTCTGGTCTTGGGTCCCGTACGCCTCAATCGGCCAGCAGGCTAAAGAGTTGTTGACCGACATAATGACGCCAACGCTCGCATCCGCCTTGGAGATCTCCACCAGCGCCAGGACGTAGCTAATGGTATCCAGGCCGCTCCCACCCCACTCAGGCGAGACCATCATTCCCATAAAGCCAAGCTCCCCCAATTTGTGTACGATTTCGTAGGGGAACTCGCCCGTGACATCTCGCTCGATGGCCGTCGGCTCTATCTCTGTCTCAGCAAACTCACGCGCTGTCTGCTGAATAAGCCGCTGCTCTTCAGTGAGCTCCAAGCTGAACATCTTACCGCCGTTACAGGGAAGACTTCGGTCAAACGCCAAATTACAAAATCTCAACCCGGAGAGCCTCCTCGGCTACTTCCACACCGTCATGTAGTGCTGGGGTATTCCAAAGCGCTAACCACTCTGCCAACACCAAGCAGCCCCAGAGAAGGTGCGCATGGTTCGCTATCCCCCGGCGATGCTCTTCCAGGAGACGGAGTATTTCCGCCGCATTGAGGTACTCCCGATAGGGGCCAGGTTGGCTGGTATACCACCACCGTAGGCGCTCCCCTAATGCCCCCGCCATCCACGAGATCAGCGGCGTCATAAACGGGGCTTTCGGCCGGTAGAGGACCTGTCGCGGCACGTATGCTTCTGCAGCCCGCTTCAGGAGATACTTCTGCTGGAAGCCGTGGATACGGTACCGATCGGGCAATCGAAAAGCGAACTCTACCACTTCCACATCCAGCAACGGCGGCCGCGTCTCCACGGCCACCGCCATGGAGGCCTTGTCGGAGTACAGCAGATTGAGGCCCGTCAGGAAGAGCTTGGTGTCCAAGTAAGCCATCTGGGCAACGGGCGAAGCTCCGCGGACCTGTTCGGCTGTTTCCTGGTACCGACGTATCGGGTACAGCTCTGAATACGTCGGCAACGGCTGCAGCCAGAGTCGGCGCAATTGCTCCGGCGGGCAATAGGCAAAACCGTAGATGAAGGCCTCCAACGGCCGGAGCTGCATCGGGAAGAGCAGCCGTGCAAACCACCGCAGTGGGCGAATGCGCGAGCGCACCCACGAGCTCGGTAGCGACCGGAGAACAGGCTCCACGAACCCTTTCCGAAACCAATGGGGTAGCCGATGGTAGTACGTCAGCAGTAGCGTCGCCAACTGCTTCCGGTAGCCAGCGAAGACTTCATCACCCCCCATGCCGTTGAGCAGCACAGTTGTCCCATTCGCCCTGGCATGGTGCGCAATCAGATACGTGTTGATCGCAGCTCCGTCGGCAACGGGGTCATCCAAGTGCCAGAGGACCTTCGGTAGCAGGGCATTGATAGCTGGACGGATACGGATCTCCCGGTGCCGCGTGCACAACCGCTGCGCGACGAGACGAGCATAGGCAGGATCATCCGGTTGTGCCTCTATGCGATGGTCTTCGGCCGTGAAGGCAATTGTGTACGTTGCCAGCTCAGCATCGGGGACAGCACGCCGCATGAGCGCAACGACGAGCGAGGAGTCCACCCCTCCGGAGAGGAAAGCCCCGACGGGGACATCAGCGAGCATCTGTCGGGCAACGGCTCGCTCCAAGAGATGGCGCAGGTGCTCCACGTACTCCGACTCATGGCGGTAGTGGAGCTGTCCCTCCGGCGTTGGGACCGGTACGTCCCAGTACTGGGTAATCTTCAGCCGCCCATCACGGAAGAACGCGTAAGAACCGGCCGGCAGTTTGTAGATACCAACGAACCCAGTCTTCGGCTCTGGTACCCACATGAGGATGAGGGTGCTTACAAGGGCATCTCTATCTGGCTCGCATGCCACACCCGGCAATACGCAGAGCGCTTTCGCCTCCGAAGCGAAGGCGAACATGGAGCCTACCTGGACGTAGTAGAGCGGCTTGATACCAAGATGGTCACGGGCCAAGAAGAGCTCCCGCGTCTCCGTGTCGTAGATTCCGAACGCGAACATGCCATTGAAGCGACGCACACAGTCTGCCCCCCACTCATCGTACGCTGCTAAGATGACCTCCGTATCCGTTCGTGAGCGGAAGCGATAGCCCCGCCGTTCCAGCTCAGCACGAAGTTCCCAGAAGTTGTAGATTTCGCCATTGTAGGTAATCCATCGTGTTCCGCGCCCATTGGGCATTGGCTGATGTCCGGCAGCAGTCAGATCCAGGATCGCCAACCGGCGATGCGCCAGCCCAGAGCGATATTCCGGGAACCACTCAATTCCCCAATCGTCTGGTCCGCGATGGCTCAGCCGTTGGAGCATCCGCTCCAAGACTTCTCGGCTGCCACCGTTGGCGATGCCAACAATACCACACATAGCCTACGAGGCCGAGACACCGGCTGCCGTGGTCCCTTCAAACTCCTCTTCTTCCTGTTTCTCGCCCGCCATCTCCTCAGAGAGGGTTCGGGACACGGCGGCTTTTGCTGCCCAAAAGAGAAGCCATAAGGGAAAGACGACCCGCGTGACTTCCCACCAGTTGTCTACAAATCCCAGCCCCACAAGATACACACTCCCGATAAGCGCTCCCACCGCTAAGGGCAGTGCTTGCGGAGCATACTCGCGCGCCAGCCGGA
>JANWXA010000072.1 GCA_025055465.1 Candidatus Kapaibacterium sp. | reverse complement strand
ACTGCACCCCCGCCGCGATTGCCATCCAGCCCGCGATGGCTCCCTGCAGAACCGACGCCATCGCGTAACCGCCGACAGCCCCACCAATGCCAAGGAGGACAGACACCCCAAGCATAGCTGGCAGCCGGGCAGTCACAAGCCGCGCCGTCGCTGCCGGAACCACCAGTAATGCCACGATCAAGATCGCCCCTACCAGCTCAAAGCCAACGACCGTGACCACCGCTGTCAGAATTAGAAGCACAGTTTGCCACACTTGCGGGGAGATACCAGCCGTTGCAGCAAATTCTGGATCGAATGCGGTGAGTACAAGCTCTTTGTATGCTATCGCTATCACCGCAGCCACTACAACTAATAGCCCAAGGGAGATAAGCACAGCTCGCGACACAGGTATTCCCAGCCCCGGAAGCGTCGTTACATCCAACGGCACATAGGCTATCTCCCCATAGAGCACGCACTCCACATCCAAATCTATATTCCCCCCAAATGCCGATAGCAGCAGAACCCCAGTGGCAAAGAAGCTACTCAACACTGCTGCCAAAGCCGTATCACTATGCCACCCAAAACGATGCTGGAGCAATTGGACTATGAGCAGCGCTACTGCAGCGCTGAACATGGCTCCCAACAGCACGACAGGAAGCTCGTAGACCCCACTCCAAAGATAGCCCAACACAATCCCGGGAAGCACCGCGTGGGAGACTACGTCCCCCAGCAGAGCCATCCGGCGCAACAGCAAGAAGTTGCCCAGCAGGGCACATACGCTGGATAAGAGAGTCGCCGTCACCACAATTGCAAGGTTCTCCATCACTTTCCCCACTGCGGTGGAATGGGACGCCCATGCGGGTCGTGCTGCGGATACTGCAACATTTGCTCCAGTTGTTCCTCCAATTCTGGCGAGAGTACATGCTCGATAAGCTCCGCTTCCGTATGGACTCGCTCCGGCGGGACTCGCAAGAAGCGTTCCAAGTACAGTTCCCAAAGACGATGGCGGCGCACAACCTGAACGGCTTTCTTGAGTCCATGTTCAGTAATACTCCACCGGAACCCCGGATGCCAGCGTATCGAACCAGTAAGCCAGAGCCACAACAGCATCACGACCGTTCCCTTGCTGACGCCTTGTTGTCGGTATTCCGCCAGCCGCCGCCGATTCCAAGGCTCTGAGTGTTCTTTTTCAGCAATTCGATAGAGGGCCTTATGCACGTGCTCGTCCCACCGTTGTAACGCCCGTGCGGCTCTCCCCCATAGCTGCGCTAATCCACCGCGCCGCGGAGCAAACAGATGTGAGAGCACAACCACTACCGCAGCCGCCGTGACAATAACCGGACCAGTAGCAACACGGGGCAGAGCCAGCGAGACCCAAACTCCCATTAGTACAGCAGCGAGCGAGACAAGAACAGCCCCAATAACCATGCTCTTGACATGGCGAACCCACGGTCGCGCCGCCATCGGCGGTAATACCAAAAAGGCCACCATCAGCAATGCCCCCACACTTTGCACACCGACCAGGATGGCACAAACCAGCACTCCTCGATAGCCCATTTCTACCCAACGGAGCGGTAAGGGGAGTGCGCGCAGAAACTGTGCATCGAAGGACAGCGCGACCAGCTCTTTGAAGGCAAGAGCAACAAACCCAATGATCAGAGCCACGATAGCCGCGATGAGCAGAACGTCAGCCCAAGTTACCACTGCTGCCTGCCCAAAAAGGAAGCGCCACAACCCCATCTGCTGCGGCTCATACTGGCGCTGTAGCGCTGTCAAGAGCACGATTCCTAACCCAAATGAGACGGAAAGAACAATTCCCAGGCGCGCATCCTCCCGCAGCCGCGGCTCCCGCCGCAGCAGGTCCACCGCTGCCGCTGCTATCAGTGCAACAACTAATGCCCCCACAACAAGCACAGGGAGGTCTTTCCGGTGGCTGAGCACATAAGCCAGCCCCACCCCAGGCAAAACTGCATGAGCGAGTACATCCCCAAACAAGGCTTCCCGGCGTAGCACGGCAAAAGTCCCCACAAGGGCACCCCCGACGGCAATCAGCGCATTGCCTACCAAAACACCCATTACAACCGGATGGAATAGGGAGCCCCACTCCATCACGCTCCCTTTCGCCGCATTACTTCGCGATGGAGGGCCACACGCTGGACTACCTCGCTAAGTAGCGCCGAACGCCCACCATAAGCCTCGTGTAGATGCTGTGCTGTCAGCACCTCACCCACCGGCCCTGCAGCAATCATGTGCAGATTCAACAACATGACCCACTCAAAGACACTGGCAACCACCTGCAAGTCATGATGCACAACCACCACGGTCTTTCCTGCGTCGCGCAGCTCATGGACTACTTCCAGTAATACCTGTTCCGTTGCCGCGTCTATCCCGGCAAAGGGTTCGTCCATCAGATAAAGGTCGGCATCGTATGCCAGGGCGCGCGCCAGAAAGACCCGCTGTTGTTGGCCACCAGAAAGCTCACCCAGTTGACGGTGAGCGTGTTGCTCCATGCCGACGTGCCGTAAAGCCTCCCATGCCCGTTCGTAGTCCAACCGGCCTGGACGTTGAAAGAGCTTTAGCCGCCCGTAGCGCCCCATGAGAACAACGTCCAAGACCGTCAGCGGGAAATCCCAGTCTACACTTTCCCGCTGAGGCATGTAACTAATACGCGAGCGTACCTCAGCGATTGGCCTGGCAAAAAGCCGAATTTCCCCGCGTTGCACAGGGAGCAGCCCTGCGACTGCCCGCAAAAAGGTGGACTTCCCCGCTCCATTGGGCCCCACGACAGCCGCCAAACAGCCCAATGGCACCTGACACGTTACCCCCCAGAGCGCTGCCCGACGCCCATAGAAGACCGCTACATCTCGGCACTCAATAGCGTTCATGGTGCTCCACCCCCACTCAATCCTCCCACAATCCGCATCACATTCGTGTGCATCATGCCTACATACGTCTCCGCTCCACTTCCCGGGGCTCCTAAAGCATCGGAATACAGTTCTCCAGCAATCCGCACTGACATGCCTTGGGTTCGAGCCATTCGCACGACATTTTCCATCCAGCGGGCAGGAAGAGAACTCTCAACAAAGACCGCGGGCACTCGGCGACGCACAAGCTCCTGAGAAACCCGTGTTACGTCGTAAAGTCCAAACTCCGCTGCGGTAGAAATCCCCTGCAGCGCCACAGTCTCCAGGCCATATGCTCGTCCAAAGTAGCTAAAGGCATCGTGTACTGTCACCAAGAGCCTCTGCTGAGGAGGAATCTGCTGCACCTGAAATCGAATCCAGCGATCCAAGCTGTCCAATTGCTGGACGTAACGGTGGGCGCGTCCACGCCACCGCTGACGCTGCTGCGGAAAGAGCGCAGCAAGGGAATCAGCTATACGCAGCACCACTTCCCGCCAAAGCCCAACGTCAAACCATATATGGGGATCATACTGCTGGGGCCCAACCGCACGTAGAGAATCCCTCGGTAGCAGCTCTGCCGCAAAGAGTACTGGGGTGCGTCGTGCCAGCGTATGGAGTGTCTCTTCCATCTTTCCTTCCAGCCGCAATCCGTGAGCAACAACGCAGCGTGCTCGTTGCAAAGCCTGAACATCTTGCAGAGTAGGCTTGTACAGATGCGGGTCAATGCCTGGCCCCATAAGCACATACACGGGAATATCCTCCCGTACGATCGTGCGCACGACGTCCCCTAAGATGCTTGTTGTCACAACAATACCACTCGGTGTAAGGTTCTGCTGGGTGCAGGCAAGAATGCCACCTACTGCAACCACGCTGGCTACAACGCTACCGCTCCGCATCACGGTCCCCACACGGTTCGACAGCCACCGCCTGAACCGCCACTCCAGACAGTTGGACCACCTCTCCACCAACCGCAACCAGACAAGCCGATCGAGAGCTCTCGCAGCCACAGAGCCAGCAACGCTGCTGGGGTAACAACCTGCAGCACACCAGCTCGCCCAAGACTGCTGAATCCATGTCACGAACACGCCGCACAACAACAGCGCATCCCAACGGATGCAAAGTCAAGGAAACTGTGAACAGGAGTGGTGCTGTTTCATCTCGATCCGGGATAGGATCACCCTGCGGAGCATAAACCGGTTCACCGAGCAACCGAGCAATGCACTCTCCTAACTCCCCAGAGATAGCACTCTGCAGCCGCTCAGCTTCTGCATGCACACTCTCTAAAGGATAGTCCAGACCCTGGTAAAGGTACAACTCTATGAGCCGATGATGCCTGACGACCTCTGCCGCCCGCCGCCATCCATCCGGTGTAAACTCGACCCCGTGATACGGATGATAACGGACATACCCTCTCTCCACCAGGCGGTGGAACATTTCTGTTGCTGAACTCGGCCGTATCCCCAGCCACGTAGCCACTATCGTAGTAGTAGTAGGTGGCTCCCCCAGCTCATACAGTTGATACAGTGCTTTCAGACATCGATCTGCTTTTGACATCTTGACGAAAGCGAACTTCAGGATACCGAAACGTAAGCAGCCCCAGGAAATTGCTTCCTCGCTGGAAGCCCCTTGTTCAGCGGCTGCAACACAGCTTCACTGTGACTGGCGTGCCAGCTGGATTCCTTCCACAAAGCGCTCAGCAGCACGCTCTATGCTAAACTCCCGGCAGGCATGTTCACTTATCGCCCCCCGCCGCTCTCGCAAGGCCGCAAGGTTATTGCGCACCCGCTGCAGTAAGTGGGCCAACTGCTCTACATCCGTGGGTTCGAAGAGGTCGCCGTTCCAGCCGGGCTGGATCATATCGTGCCCGGCCGCCACTTTTGTGGAACACAGCACATAGAGACCCGCTGCCAGGGCCTCATTCACCACTAGTCCCCAAACCTCCCGCAGCGACGGCAGAAGAAGGACGTCAGCTAAGGCATAGAAGCGCGGCAGCTCCCACTGCTGCCGATATCCTTCAAAAAAAACCGCATTCTCCAAACCGTACTCCCGAGTCAGCACGCGGAGCTCTGTCTCCTGAGGACCTGCTCCAATCAGCAGGAGCCCAATCTCAGGGTTTTGTAGAAGGCGCAGGGCTTCCAGCACGACCACAGGGTTTTTCCTCCGAGCGAAGCTCCCCACATAGAGAAGGAGCAGTGATGGATAGGTTGCGCGCCACAGGGCAAACTCCGGGCTCTGTCGGAACACCCACGCCTGCTTCCGAAAAAAGTCCATGTCCACCGTATTGAGCGTGATCACGATTGGATAGCTCCCCCCATGGATTTGCCGCAGCCACGCCGCTGCTAAAGTCCCAAAGGCCAGACCCAGGGTTGTATATCGCACGAAGAAGTTCTTGAGGGCAAAGACAGGACCACGCCGTGCCCGCGCGCTTTCCTGCCATGACTCATACCACAGCACAGTAGGAATGCGCCGCCGACGAGCATACCACAGACCTTGCCAGTACAGGGGTTGATCGTAACCCCCTATCACAAGCACCTCAGGATCAAAAGATCGAAGGGTTTTCCCAAGTCCCCAGTTCAGATGCAGAGACCATTCCCACCGTAGCCATGAAAAGTGCAGGCCCGGCAACACCCGGACATAGAACCGGCGCTGCACTGCTTGGTGCTGCCAGAACCGTAGGGGTTCTCTCTCTCCAGCACAGACAACCAGAAGCTCCCCGCCAAGGCGATCTGCTACGGCGTTGAACAGCGGTGTCCGGTATGGGCTCTCGATATTGGTCAGGATAGCCACACGCATTTTCCTCCACGGCTCTAAACTTCAGACACTCTCACAAAATTATGCAGTCCCCTCAGGGTCTGCTGGACGAGCTCATGAAATCAAGCTGTACGGGGCATTATTTTTGCAGCACCATAGTCGAGACGAAAGGCCTATGGCACGCTGCGTTTGCTTCTGTACGGCTCTCCTAAATCTCCTCGGGGCTTGGTCCCTGGCCCAAGAGGAGCGCTGGATTCGCCTCTTGGAGGATGCCACCTTCACGATTGCCTTCAATCCACAGAATCCACAAACTCTCTACGTTGGTGGACTCGGTCATCGCCTCTACCGTTCCTACGATGGTGGCTCACACTGGGACAGCATCGTGGTTGATTTCCCCGGCGGGGCTGCACAGTTTCTGGATGTCTTTGTCCACCCACGTGACACCGCTATTCTCCTGGTGGGAGGGTCTGGCTTTGGAAAGCTGGTCCGCAGCACCGATGGGGGACAAACATGGAACGACGTTCTCGTGCCCGAGCACGCTTTCATCCTCCCCAGCGGCGCCTCTATTGTTGCCCATCCACTCCATCCGGATACTATCGTGGTCGCCGAGTACATCGGTCCGGGATGGACAGCCCCACGTCTCTACCGGACCACAGACGGTGGCTTGACATGGGACACACTCATCCCCTTTTCGGAGACCATCCCAAATTGTGCAATGACAGTTCGTTGGGATAGCCTCTGGCTGATCGTGGCGCGCTGCGACGGAGCCATCTTCGCCTCGCCAGACTGGCATACATGGCGACAGCTCACCCATCTACGGTTGCCAGGCTATCCCCAGGAATCTGAAATTCCCGATATCACGTTCGTCCCCGATCAACCGAATTTGGGTTTCCTTGCCGTCACATTCCTTTTTGACACCACTGTCGGGGGACGCTCCAACGGCGGATTATACCGCACAACAGATGGCGGCCATACCTGGCAGCTTTTTGCCTTCCCTGATACCAGTCTCTGGTCTGTCGCCACATACTGGCACAGAGGTGGGTTGGAGATCGCTGTAGGAGGATTTACTCTCTACCCTGATACGCTGGGTAGACCACTTGTCCCTGGATCTGGGATAGTGCGCACCTCCCCTGATAACGGCCAACAGTGGATAATTCACGATGAAGCCATACCATGGGTGCACACTGAGAAGATCTACCGCCGCGTCTGGCGCATCAAGTACTCGCCCACCGGCACTCTCTACATCGCAACAGAAGCAGGACTTTACGCGCGGACACCTCCTACACTCGTTCCCAGTGCCACAATCTCTATCGCCCCTGCGGCAATTCTCCTTCAGGGGAAGGAATGGCACCTACAGGCGCCATGCACCGGGCTCTTACGGATTGCTCAGCTTACAGGGGAAACAGTGTTACAGACATGGCTCGGTACAGCCGAGCGGCGCCTTTTGAGTCTTTCTACCCTTGCCTCTGGGATTTACGTTGCCGAGCTTTTGTATTCCGGCATACCGCGCCATCGCTGGATTCTCCTCGTTTTATAAAGCGGACAGAAAAAGGCACCGGGTAGCCCCTACCGTTGGAACCAACGCTGGTAGAACTGCTGCCAAACAGGTGTCGGCCGCGAAGCCGGTTCGGTTGCCTTTGGGGCGTCCTCTTCCAGTTTGGCCAGCTCTTCAGCACGGAGGCGCCGCCATGCCCCCACGGGCAGCTCATCGCTGGTCAGAAAGCCCAAGCGATACCGATGCAAACACAAAACCTCCAGTCCGGCGTTTTTCAGGAGCCGGTGCAAAAATCCCAGGGGGAGTTGGCGGGCTACGATTCGGAGCCAGCTACTGCGCGTGGTTTCTCGCAATACTTCCACCTGTGCCTGAGCGTTATACTGGGACATCCGGCGCAGCTCCTCGGTCAGCTGCTCCAGCTCCCGCTTTTTGACATGGCGATGGACTTTCACGTGATACTCCTTTTCAACCAAGCTCAACGACGAGCGTTCAGGATTTCGGTAGGACAGCTCTGTGCTGAAGATGACCATCCCACTGGCGAATTTGGTCAGCCGACCACAGGGGAAATGCCCACCCTTACGCTTGGGTAGATACTCGTATACGGTCGTCCCTGCAAGCTCCTTGGAAGCGGCAACGCGGCGCGGTTTGTGGAAAATCACCGTATAGCGTTCCACCGGCGGAAAAACCAGCTCGATGCCGTCAGCAGTAATAGTGTCACGATGGACAAGAACTTGTGTATTGGGCTCTAACACTGTGATTCCATTGACCTGCACACGGCCCTCACGGATGATTGGGAGTGCCGCAGCATGCGAAGCATACTTGAGGCGGTTGAGTGCCCGTGCCAGGCTCATCGGCTGCGGCTGCGGAGGCATCCTTCTCTGACGTACCCGGCGCTGCAAAGGACGCCGTTTCCGAAAAGCCTTTTTTCGGCGTGCTTGGAAATCACCACGCTGCTTCCACGGAGCTCGCGACGGTGCTCGGAGAAAAGCCGCCTGCCTCTCCGGGCTCCGACCGGACTCCCGACGAAACTTCTTGCGATGGCGGAAGTACCGCTGCGGACGTTGCTCGCCGCCGGCACCCCCTCCATTTCCTCCCGAGGCATTCCACTGTGGCTGCGTCATTTTCTCCCCTTTGGTTCAAGTGGGACATGCCCTTTTTCATACAACCACTATGTAAGCCAGCGCAGGGCAACAAAGCCCAGCACCAACAGACCAACAAATGCCAGAGCAAAACGGTCGAAGTATTGCTCTATCCAGCGCTGCATCATGGCCCCGAAAGCCCACGCAAGTGCAGCGACCAAGAAAAAGCGTGCTCCACGTCCTATCAGTGAGAGCACAATGAAAGGCAGCAAAGGCAGAGCAACTGCCCCGGCTGCAAGAGTAGCAATCTTGTACGGGATCGGTGTAAACGCTGCTGCCACGAGAAACCACATACCGAATTCTCCCCGATACAGCCTGACGACCTGCTGCCATGCTTCCTGGGCGTTGTAAAGCTGCACAATGCGCCAGCCTATCACATCCATGAATCCGTATCCCAGGGCATATCCCAACAGCGCCCCGAGAATAGATCCCACTGTGCAGATAGCAGCAGCCAGAAACGCTTTCTGCCGATGCAGTACCGCCAGCGGGACAAGCATAGCATCAGGCGGGATAGGAAACACAGACGACTCTGCAAAAGCAATCCCAAAGAGTGTCCACAGCGCCCCCGGCTTCGCCGCCGCCGCCTCCATCCAAGATCTTTTCTCCCGTAGCCACTGGCGAATGTATCTGAGCATCTACGCTTCCTGCCAAACCCCCATGTGGAAAAACTTCGCGTGGCGGCGGCGCACAAGCTCTTCTACCGGTATCTGCAGAAGGGTTGTAAGTTCCTCACGGAGAACTATCCGCATGGTCTCATACATCTGTGCCGGATCGCGATGCGCTCCCCCAAGAGGCTCCGGCACAACACGATCCACAACCCCGTA
>JANWXA010000071.1 GCA_025055465.1 Candidatus Kapaibacterium sp. | reverse complement strand
AAAAGTGTGCCTCTGTCAGCCTCGTGGAAGAAGCCTTTCGTGGGTTTAGAAGGAGCTCCGCTGTAGGCCCCCGGCACAGTTCCGAAGAGTCTTGAGGGGAAGAGATCTTGACTACGGGCTACGGTAGGGACATCTACGACGACAAATGGCTGGTCCTTGCGAGGACTGGCGTCATGGATAGCCTTCGCCAAGTGGGTCTTGCCTGTCCCTGTTTCCCCTAGCAGGAGAACCGACAGTCGTGTCGGAGCGACGCGCTGGACTTTACGAGCGATGTCCACTATTTTTCGGCTCTGAGTCAGGATGCCAAAGGAGCGAAGGTATTCCAGTGGTTCCCGGAGCACCTGCTGATGCTGGCATGCGAAACTGGCGAGGCGCTCAGGCAGTGTCTCCAGTTGGTTCTTGGGGATATACGTCTCCGCCCCTTCCTTGATAGCCCTCTCCACGAGCACCGCTCGCTCGTAGCTTGAGAGCATCATAACTGGCGCATTCCGGAGCTGCAGGATGCTGGGCAGTAACTGCAGGCCTTTGGGCTCCCCATCAAACATAACGTCCAGGAGGATGACAAGGATGTCCTCCGAGGACTGCTGCAAGAAGCACAGCCCTGCCTCGGGGTCGATGAACCCACGGAAGGAGTACTCGTGCTGCTTGAGTAGCTGCTCCACTTCGGAGAGCCATTCACGCTCGTCGTCAATCATAACGATAAGGGGACGATTCTTTGGCATGGCAGTAAGCTGACTCTGGTACCGGCACACGCAAATTTACGGCGGCTGGCGTAGAGGTCGGCGAGAGGCCTCCAGGGAGTCGTAGAGGAGCCAGAGAGGCTCATTGCCGTGCGTACGGTAGCGTGGATTCCAGACGGCACGCATCAGAGCAACCGGGGATCGGTACTCAACGAAATGCTGTGAGTCGGCCGGTACATAAAAGGCAGGGACTGCCTGGAAGGCTCGGTGGGCCTGAAGGAGGAGGCGGCAGTAAAGGGCGCCGTCAATGTATCCAAGGCGGCGCCGCCAGAGGGTGGAGTCTCCTATGGCCTCGTACTGGAACAGTTCGGCGTGGGCAGTCAGCTCATAGCCGCGGATGGTTAGCCCTAAACTGTCTTGTGTCCCCCAGCGGAGGCGGACTTCCTGTAAGGCAGGGGTGACACAGGGGGGGATACTGCGGCATGCTGCACAGGAGGTAAGGAGCCCCAACAGCCACCACTTCATGCCGTCCGCATCTGCTCGGCGATGGTAGGAAGTTGCTCGGTAAGGAATATGCGAATACGACGGATACATTCTGCCTTGCCCAGCACCTCCATCGTTTCGAACATACCGGCTCCGACAGACTTTCCAGTGAGGATAAGCCGAAGAGGATGGACAAGGGCCCGCAGCGGTTGCCCACGCTCTTCTGCGAACTGCCGGATTCGCTGCTGGAGCCGCTCTGTCACAAAGGGCTCAAGGTGCTCCAGGACTGCCGAGAGCTCTTCCAGCCAGGCAGGCAGTTCTTCGTGCCAGTACTTGCGGAAGTACTCCCAGTCGTAATGTCGCGGTGGCACGAACATGTAGTCCCCAAACGTCGCAATCTCGGGCAGCCGGTCAACGCGTTCACGAAGGAGAGCAATCACACGGGCAACGTACTCCGAGGGGAATTCCGGGTAGTTAAGCGAGTGCAGCACCGGCTGAAGCTCATGGGCCAGCCGGTCCACAGGCAGCATCCTGAGGTATTGGGCATTCATCCAGTCCAGCTTCTTGCGGTCCACGATCGCAGGGGCACGGTTGACTTTGTTCAGCTCAAAGCTGGCAATGAGTTCGTCCAGGGTGAATATGTCTCGATCTGGTGTAGGATTCCAGCCTAAGAGAGCAACGAAGTTGAGCAGAGCCTCCGGGAAGTAGCCCTGTTGACGGAAATCTTCCACGGCGACGTCGCCGTGGCGCTTGCTAAGCTTGCTGCGGTCAGGGTTCAGCAGGAGTGGTAGGTGGGCAAACTGCGGCGGTTCCCATCCGAAAGCTCTATAGAGCAGGATGTGTTTCGGCGTGGAGGGGATCCACTCCTCGCCGCGGATGACGTGCGTGATTCGCATGAAGTGGTCGTCCACCACATTAGCCAGGTGGTAGGTGGGGAAGCCGTCGGATTTCAGCAGTACTTGGTCATCAACATCGTGGCTGTGGACGGCGATCTCTCCGCGAATGATGTCGTGAAAGCGAATTTCCTGGTCCAGCGGCACCAGGAGCCGGATGACTGTGGGAGCACCCTCCGCCAGGAGCCGCTGCACCTCGTCCGGTGGAAGCGTGAAGCTGTTGCGCATAGAGAAACGGTCGTACTTTGGGGCAATCCCGGCACGGCGCTGCCGTTCACGCATGTGCTCAAGCTCTTCTGGGGTGTCAAAAGCATAATAGGCAGCACTGCGCTCTACAAGGAGCTGGACTTGTTGCTGGTAGAGCTCCAGGCGTTGGGACTGTACGTACGGCCCGTAAGGACCAGCGACGTGAGGGCCTTCATCGAACTCCAGTCCAACCCAGCGCAGCATCTCGATGATGTTCTCTACGGCACCGGGGACAGTGCGCTCCTGGTCTGTGTCTTCCACCCGCAGGATAAAGGAGCCCCCGTGGTGGCGGGCGAAGAGGAAGTTGTACAGCGCCGTGCGCAATCCGCCAATGTGGAGGAAGCCCGTAGGTGAAGGGGCAAAGCGGACCCGAACACTCATGTACTGGCAGGTACTGTGTGACCTTCTTGAGAGATAGGGGCGGGGTGGAGCTGGAGGCTGACCTCAGCGAATGTGCGTTCGGTCTCGTGCACACGCACGGTAAGGTACTGGAGATTGGGATGCGCTCGCAGCTCGGTGGCGAGCTGTTCTAGCAACCATTGAGCTATGTTTTCCGCCGTCGTCACAAAAGGGACAAAGACGGCTTTGAACTCGGGATGCTGGCGGAGGAAATCCGTCATGAGCTCATCGTCTTCGGAGCAGAGAAAGGCGTGGTCAAGGCGGTGGAGGATTGGCTCTACCAAGCGAGCAAGCTCCAAGTAGTCCAGCACCATTCCGCGGGCATCGGGTTCTCCCTCCAGGATAACCACGGCACGGTAGGAGTGCCCGTGTACGTTCTGGCAGCCGCACGTATGGAACGGGAGACGATGTGCCATCTCCCATCGAAATTCTTTAGCGATCCGGACGCTCATTGTTGTTCCTTCGCCTTCGGGCGCTCGTACCGGGCTTGGATGATTGAGTGCATGCCGCCACGGGTGTTCCACTCAGTGATGATCTCCATCTCCAGGGGATTGCAGGCAGCCACCAGGTCGTCTAAAATGCGGTTGGTGACGTCCTCATAGAAAATGCCCTGGTTGCGGTACTGCAGGAAGTAGTACTTCAACGACTTCAGCTCCAGGCAGAGCTGGTCGGGGATATAACGGACCGTGACGGTCCCGAAGTCTGGCAATCCGGTCCGAGGGCAGACTGAGGTGAACTCCGGGTTGATATGCGTGATAACGTACCGGCGTCCAGGCTTAGGGTTAGGGAAGGTTTCTATTTGTGTTGCCATCCTGGAGAGCAACAATCTCTTGCACTCAGGCTGTACAAAATTAGAAGCACGGGGCACACTTGGCGGTGGATTTTAGGGGGCTCTATCTGTCACGATAGGCTGGCAGCGGCACAGAGAGGCAACGGTCTCCCGGGCTCTTTCGGCAGCTTCGCGGGTATGATAGTCCCCGATAAGGACAGCATAATGGGTCTGTTCTTGCCAGAGCTTTTCTGCAATGATGGCTCGGAGACGGCGCTGTCGTAGGCGGGCAACTTCCCGTTCGGCGAGCTCGCGTGTTCGAAAGAGCCCCACTTGCAGAGCGTACCGCACTGGTCGTTGAGATGGGACAGAGCGGCCACCGAGATCAGGGGGAGGGCCCACTGTCGCTCGTAGGGTCTCCCATGCATAGGGCAGGAAGTCTGAGGTTGGATACTCGCTGCGCAGTCGGTCAAAGAGGCGCCATGCCTGTGTGCTGTCACGGCGGAGGGCGTAGTACTGGACTAAGCGGCAGAGGGCATCGTCACTCCATTCGCTTCGCGGAAATTCGCGGACAATTCGCTCGTAGAAGGTAACGGCCTGTTGGGCATCTGAAAGTGTCGCGGCGTGAAGAAAGAGGATAGCAGGGTTGTTGGGGTGCCGAGCTATCCACTCAGGTAGTTCCTGCCGGACGGAGTCTAAGCGGCCGTAGGCGATTCGGAGCAAAGCCTGACGGGCGTAGTCTGTAGGTGACTGGGCAAGAAGGATATTAGCTGCGACCCCCCAGATGGCAAGAAGGTGTACACGCATGCTTTATGGAAAACGGCAGATGACACATGCCACACGAAAATACGCAAAAGCGTGTCCCAAATTGAGTTCGGGCTGCCAATGACAAGTCAGGTGGGCTGAAATGGGGGAGCTGCGTCTCCTGGTGGCTGCTGGCGGGACGGGGGGACACTTTTTCCCCGCAGTGGCGGTGGTACAGGCAGCGGCGCAGATTGGCGAGGTTCGGGCCTGCTTTGTTGGGAGACAGGACAAAATCGAGGGCCGGTTGGCCCCAACGTTAGGCTACGAGTTTCTGCCGCTTCCCCTCTCTGCTTTTACCAGCTGGCGTCGGGCACGAAGCTACACGTTCCCACTATTGATGCTTCGGAGCTTAGAGCGGCTCTCTGCTCTTGTGAAAACCTTCCGACCGCACATAGTGCTAACGACTGGAGCGTATGTTGGGGTTCCAGCTGGAATCGTGGCCCGATGGTATCGTCTCCCGCTGATAGTGTTGGAAGTCAATGTAATCCCGGGTCGCGCTGTACGCTTCCTTGCTCGATGGGCGTCAACGATAGTGACTGGCTACCGGGAGACGGTAGACGTATTCGCATACCGACTGCGGAACCGTGTCCAGTGGTTCGGAGTACCGCTGCGGCAGGAATTTCTGGCTCCACCATCGCCAACTGAGGCTCGCTTGCGGTTGGGACTCATGCCAGAGCTACCGGTTGTGGCTGTTATGGGAGGCAGTTTAGGAGCGGCTCGGCTGAACGCTATTGCCCAGCGTCTCGTGAGGGCCGTTGAACGTGGGATATGCCAACTGGTGTGGCAGCACGGAGAGCGCTTCACAGTCCCGCAGCCCCTACCTTCGGGTGTAGTTGCACAAGCCTTTTTTATGGAACCAGCTGTGGTGCTGGCTGCGGCTGATTGTGTGGTGGCACGCGCAGGTGGCATGACAATTGCCGAACTTTGCGGTGTCGGACGTGCGGCAATATTGGTTCCCTATCCAGGAGCGGTGCAACAGCATCAATTCGAAAATGCCCGGTGGATGGAACAGCATGGGGCAGCGGTATGTATAACGGATGATCGTGCTGAGGAAGAGGTGCCTTCCATGTTGGAGCAACTTTTACAAGATTCCCCACGTCGCCTTCGGATGGCAGAGGCGGCGCGCCTTCTGGCGCAGTCGGATGCTGCGTACCGCATTGCTCGTCTTGCATGGGGGATGAGGGGGCAGTCATGATGCGCTGGTGTATCCTTCTCGGTGCGAGCTTACTCTGTTGGGCGCAGCCGTGGCAAATCGACCGTCCCAGCCTTTTGGCCGAGGGCTTTTTTGGGGGGACGAAGTACATCGGAGAGTTTACAGACATTTCCTTTTGGTACAGCGGGGGGGGCAACCTCTGGTACCGCGTAGACGACCGATTCTGGTTGGGCAGCTCGGTGAGCATTGGACAGATTCGCTTTCGGGTTGTTAATGAAGCACGGTATTGGTACAGTTTCCGGGAAGTCCTGACCCGCGTTACGCCAGTAGAGCTGGTACTGCGGTGGAATCTTATGCCCTGGGAACCAGGAGTTCCCTACATTACTGCTGGCGCTGGCTGGATGAGCTTTGAAGTCCATCAGGAAGATGGTACCATTGTTCCTCTCCGCTTTGCCGATCCAGGGGAACGGAGGGCATGGAGGCATCCGCAGAATCGGAGGGGCATCAAGTCGTGTTTCCATTGGCATCTGGGTGCTGGATACGAGTGGCAACTGGATCGTCGCTTCAGCGTTGGGGCATTCGCCCGCTACTTTTTTACAACAAGCGATGTGCTGGATGGCATTGCGTATGTTAATTCTCGCAACGACAACTTCCTCATTTTTGGTTTAACCGCCAGCTTTGGATTTACGTCTCCCCCGCCGCCGCCCGCTCTAACAGTTGTGCGGGTGGATACCGTCTTTCTTTCTACTCGGGATACGGTGTTGTATGGGCGCCGGGATACTATTTATGTGCCTGTCTCTCTAACGGAGCATTACACGCCTGTTCCGGTGACGGAGTTTCTGCCAGAGCCTATCTACTTTGCTTATGGTAGTGCGGAGATTACACCCGAGGGAGAACGGGTGGTCCAACAGGTTGCCGAGTTTCTAAGGACGCATCCGGAGAGTGTGGTTGAGATCGGTGGCTACGCTGATATTGCCGGCTCGTTTGAGTTCAACCAGCGTTTGGCCTTGCGCCGTGCACAGGCGGTTGCCGAGCGGCTGCAGTTGCTGGGGATTGAGCCATGGCGACTAATTTTGCGCCCGTACGGGAAAGTCCTGGCAACACAGGTCAGCCAGCACGAACGGCGTGTGGAGTTTAAGCTCCTGCAGCTACGCTCGGTTCAATGAGATTTGCTTGAGAATGAGTTCCCAGTCAGCGGAGAGGGTTTTCCGATACCGCTTGGATATCTACTGGCGGGCCTTGGCCCTGTATCTTTTGGCCCTCATCGGGTATGGATTCGTCCGCGGTGGTGTTAGCAATGGGCATCTCACGGTGGCTCTGACAGACCCTGTCGTGTTACTGCTGTCAGTGTTTGTCGTGTGGAGTGCGGCCGTGTTGCTGTGGATATGGTACCGGAGTCCTACTGTTGGGGTGGGGGAGGACTATATTCGGCTGCGCAATCGCTTTCGGGAGCGTTTTCTGCGGCTGCAAGATATTGAATGGATTGGGCTCCCGCGGTGGCGACGGGGGTGGGGCCGCTTTGTCCGCATTCGCCTGAAAGGGGGGGCCCGACCCCGGATAATTCTGATGCGCCCTGCTGCTTATGAGCGCTCGCAAGAGCTGCTGCAGGAATTCGTGCGGCTAAGCCGACGTTTGCGGGGTGCATGACGCTGGCCGCAATTGTTGCTCTCTCGTTGCTGTGCGCAGCTCAACCAATGCCACAGGGCAACGTGGAGGGCTTGCACAAGCTTGCGGATTCGTGTGCACGGGCGCTTTGTTTACAGCTACGGGGATGGCAGCAGGTCAGCTTCCAGGTGGCGGCTCACCCGGCGCAATGGCTGCTGGAACATGCACTCGCTAACGGTTTTGCCAAATGTGGGATTCGCCCACTAACCTCTTCAGACTCTTTCCCACGCCTGGCTGTTGTCATCATGGACATAGGTGTCTCCTACGAGCGTCTTTCCGGGGATTCCCTTCGCCGGAGGCTCCGGCTGAGCATTGTAGCGACTCTTTCCCTCCCCACAGGAGACTTCTTGCCGTTTCCTCCCTGGCGGGCGGTGTCTGAAGATGTTCTCTCGATAAGTTATCTCGGATCCGTGGACCATCCGGCGTATGTTTTTGCTACTGCTGCGCTTCCGGAACAGCGATCCGTGTGGCGCGAGCTCGTAGAACCTCTGCTTGCTATAGCTGCAGGAGGCGTCATCTTGTTGCTCCTGTTTACGCTGCGGACGCGGTAACTCATTGCAGTTCCCGGACACCTTATTCCAGCGGTGTCTGGAGCTGAGGGGCCGAGATAAGACGGAAGCCTTGATGTGGACCGAAGGGTCCTAAGGAAGATTGTTGCTCCGACTGCTGTGAATAGCAACCCCGTACAGGGCACCTAACAGGGACCGGGTACTCCAGCAGTGTTGTGCGAAAGTGCCCTCCAGGGGGGAGGCACTTTCGCAGTGGGGAGCCGGAGGTGGTGAGTAACTGATAGGATGGTGAAGCTCTCGCCTTGGGCAGGTAGAGCGAGAGCGCTGGGGGTCTTTCATCTACTGGTGATTGAGGGAGAAGTAACCGTGCAGGGGTGGGCTGGATGCAAGCGGCGGCCAGGGCTATATAATGGGGGAACTAAGCTGGTAGCCATAAGGAGTTTCCTGTCCTGAGAGCGGCGATAGATGTGGGGACGACTCCCATGGAAGGGTCCTCTATAACCTTCCCCGGCGACATGTAGAGTTGGATGATCGGTAAGAAAGCTGTACCAGAAATCGGATAAACGTCCAACTTTTGTAGTTGGTTCTGTGGGGAGCCGCTAAAAATGCTTTTGGTCAACTCTAAGGATTCGCCAGGCAATCGTGACCAAGTAGCCTGAGGGATTGCAGTGTGCTAAAGTCTGCTTGTCAGATACCAGAATGTATTCTTGGGGTGTCCCGCAGTGTTAGATTCTGTGGAGAACGCCTGTTTCCCCATGCTGTAGAGGGACTGGCGCCGGAGGCCTTATCCCGGATGATTTCTCCACGCACCATGTACCCCAACTCCAGGCGGTCTCGCTTGGATGCGGAAAGTGTGGAGAGGCACATGGGGACGCCGTCCGAGGTTTGATACGTTAGTACAGCCTCAGCCGCCGGGTGCAAGCGCGCAGTGGGCTTCTCTCAGGAGCTGCAGGGAAGGGAACGATGTTCTGCCGGCACGAGGATTGTTGCCGTGCTCTTTACTTACGCTGCAGGCAGTGAAGTAGCCATCAAGTGTGCAGAACAGTCGGGCAATTCCTCTGTTATTACCCAGCTTTTGCAGAAGATGTGGTTCGTGTATCTATTGGGCATAGGGCTTTGTGGTAAGGGCCTTGCAGGTCGTGCGGTAGCCCTTATGGAGTCGACGGCCGCGGAAAGAGCTGGAGTCGTGGGTGTGACGGGCTGTGCTACCAAAGGTTTCCAGGTAGGAGCTCCGGTGGGATGCGCTCCCACGTCCAGCCGCTGTCCGTCTCGGAGGCATGGGGTCCGCGGGTGTCCTTAGGTGGATAGGAAAATTTCCTGCTGCTCCTCGCCGGAGCGATAGAGCGCCTCCAGGACTCGCATTCGGTGCACCGCTTCTTGCGCGGTGGATAGTGGCGGGACATGCCCACGGAGCATATTGAGGAAGTATTGCCACTCGGCGACGTACGAATGGGTATACTGTTGAGCTGAGGGCAGGCAGGCTTGCCCTTCGGCGTGGATGGTAAGGAATTCTCCGCCATCGGTTTGCCGGACAACGCGGAAGGGGTTGATATAGCCACTACCTCGTGTGCCG